>JAEYFO010000188.1 GCA_023402915.1 Bacillota bacterium
GAAAAAAGTAGCGTCCTCCAATGCTGCGCCGTAAATCTTGACGGAGCGTATTCTGAAAAAAGCGATTCGTCCGCAGAAGAAAACAGCGCGGCGCTCATAGCGCGTGTGTTGAAAAGCGCTTTCTACTCAGAAGAAGAGCGACACGGCTTTCGGTGGAGGGTGTTTTGAAAAAGCATTTCGTCCGCCCCTCTTCCAGAAGATGCGGAACCTTCAAAAGAGAACGCAGCTCCCAATTTCAACAGGCTGTAATTAGCCGGGGCGGTAAAGGAAAAGCACACCAGCAAGCGAGCAGACGAACCGCGGCATTCCGCCGCAGCATCTCGAAGGAACACGGCGCAACTTTTTCGAAACGTATTTTGAAAAAGCGTTTTGTCCGCATAAGAAAAGCGGAACGGCTTTCGCAGAGCGTGTCCTGAAACGGTACTTCGTCCTCAAAAGAAAACGGCACGACTTTACAGAGCGCGTCTTGAAAAGGCGCTGTGCCCTCAGGAGGAAAGCAGCGTGGCTTCGCGGAGCGGGATTTCGAAGGTGAGGGTTCGAAAAAGCGCCGCGTCCCCATGCGCCTTATATGCGTTTCGAACAAACAAAGCGGCTCCCCGGACGAGGAACCGCTTTTGTTGCGCGCAAATTAGGCGATGGCAGCCTTGGCCACGTTCGCCAGTTCGGCGAAAGCGGCGGCGTCGTTGACAGCCAGATCAGCCAGAACCTTGCGATCCACGGCCACGCCAGCCTTCTTCAGGCCGTCGATCATGCGGCTATAGGAGATGCCGTTGATGCGGGCAGCCGCGTTGATACGGGTGATCCAGAGCTTGCGGAAGTCACGCTTCTTCAGACGGCGTCCGATGTAAGCGTACTTGAGGGACTTCATGACAGCTTCGTTCGCCGCACGGTACTGTTTGCTCTTGGCGCCAAAGTAACCCTTGGACAGCTTGAAAATCTTCCTGCGCTTCTTAACGGCAGTTACGCCTCTTTTAATCCTGGCCAAAGTAGTGAACCTCCTCGATTACTTGTAGGGGATAAGCTTTTTGATGTTCTTGGCTTCGCACTCGGCAATGTAAGCGGTCTTGCGCAGGTTGCGGGTGCGCTTGGTGGTCTTCTTGGTGAGGATATGGCTCTTGTAGGCCTGACCCCTCTTGATCTTGCCGGATTTCGTCACAGAGAACCTTTTTGCTGCGCCCCTGTGGGTTTTAACCTTAGGCATGGTGTATTCCTCCTAATTCTTGGGTTTGGATTCAGGTTTTGCGGAAAGGAACATCGTCATGTTTCGACCTTCGAGCTTGGGCTGCTTGTCGATCACGCAGACGTCCTTGAGCATCTCGTAAAACTGCTTCATCACATCGCGGCCGATCTCGCTGTGCGTCGCCTGACGTCCGCGGAAACGAATCGCAACCTTGACTTTGTCGCCGTCTCCCAGAAAGCGCGTGGCAGCTTTGGCCTTCACTTCCAGATCGTGCTGATCGATCGTGGCGGAGAGGCGGACTTCCTTGATCTCGATGACCTTCTGGTTTTTGCGCGCTTCCTTTTCCCTCTTGGCCAGCTCGAAACGATACTTGCCGTAGTCCATGATCTTGCATACGGGCGGCTTGGCCTGAGGGGCGATTTTCACAAGATCCAGATTGCGTTCATCCGCCAGCTGCTGCGCTGCGGCAGCGGACATCAGACCGAGCTGTTCGCCTTTGTCATCGATGACCCGGACCTCTCTGTCGCGAATTTCCTCGTTGATCATCAAATCGTTTACGCTAATTGGGACACACCTCCGATTCCAAATATGAAAGAATTTGAACCGCAAAAAAGAGCGGACACAGAAGCCCGCTCTTGAATTCCCTGGCGTCTTGGCAAACTGCCGGAAAGTTCCACCGGAAAAATTCCGAACCGAACAGGCAGGCCACAGCCGCCGTGCGGTGAGAAGCGGTTACTTCTTCTTCATGTACTCTATTATTTTAGCACGCGCCGGGACGAAACGCAAGACGTTTTTGAGAAAATACGAAAAATTGCGGCAAAGCAGCGGAAAAGCGCCATGCATCCCAGCTTTTTTACCATAGCACATTTTGCCGCAAAAGAAAAGAGAAAAGACGCAGGGCTGAAACTGCGCCGCTTCCCCTTTGAATGTTTTCTGCCTGAAATTATCCGCGGCCGTTTTCAATCAGCGCCCAGAATTCATGAAGGATGCTTCGTTCCCGGCTGCGGTCATAGGTGATGAGCGTGCGGCCGATAATGGAGCCGAGCGAAAGACGGTGCTTTTCGGCAAATTCAAACACGAAGCCCAGCCGCTCAAGGTCGAGCGTGTCTCCCATGAGGATGGAGCAGCTGACGTAGAAATGGATCGCCGGCCCTGCGGGGAAAAAGCGCACGTGCCGCTCGTCCGTGAGCGCGGGATTGGCGACGTGCTTTTTGAGCGCCATCAGGCCGTAGCCGAAGGACTCGTTATATTTTCCCTGCGCGTCCCGCTCGAAATAGGGCGCGGAATTGACCAGCGGCATTTCCTCCACCCACTGGTGAAAATACTCCCGGTCCAGCGTGGGGATCAGATCCTTTGAATCGAAGAACGGAATAAAGTAGAAATCGGGCGATGTTCCCAGCTC
>JAEYFO010000204.1 GCA_023402915.1 Bacillota bacterium
ACCGAAGGCCGTCGCGACCATGTCGCTCATGACGTCGCCGTCGTAGTTCTTGCACGCCCAGATAAAGCCGCCCGCGGAGCGAATGACCCGCGCGACCGCATCGTCGATGAGCGTGTAAAAATAGGAAATTCCCGCCGCTTCAAAGGCCGTTTTGTATTCGGCCTGATAAATTTCCTCAAAAAGATCCTTGAAGGTGTGGTCGTATTTTTTGGAGATGGTGTCCTTCGTCGAGAACCACAGATCCTGCTTGGTGTCCAGCGCGAACTGGAAGCAGGCGCGGGCAAAGCTGGCGATGGAATCGTCCTTATTATACTGCGCCTGAAGCACGCCCGGCCCTTCAAAGCGGAACACTTCGCCCTCGAACCGCTCGCCGTTTTCCCCTTCGAAGCAGAGCTTAGCAACGCCGGGGCCTTCGACGCGGTATTCCGTGTTTTTATACACGTCGCCATAGGCGTGGCGGGCGATGGTGATGGGCTTTTTCCACGTGCGCACCGTGGGGCGGACGCAGCTGACCAGCACGGGCGAACGGAACACCGTGCCGTCCAAAATGGAGCGGATGGTGCCGTTGGGGCTTTTCCACATCTTGTGAAGGTGATATTCCTCCATGCGCTGGGCGTTGGGGGTGATGGTGGCGCACTTGACGCCCACGCCGTACTTTTTGATGGCGTTGGCCGCGTCGATCGTGACCTGATCGCCTGTTTCGTCCCGATGGGGGAGGCCGAGGTCATAGTATTCCGTTTTCAGCTCCACAAAGGGTTCGAGCAGCTCTTCTTTGACCAGCTTCCAGATGATGCGGGTCATTTCATCGCCGTCCATCTCCACCAGCGGCGTATTCATTTTGATTTTTTCCATAAAAATCCTCCGGTTTTGCAGCACATTCCCCTGCGTCAGTCCGTCGTTTTTTCAAAGACAACAACCCGCACGGCAAACCGGAAAAGCTGCGCTTTCCCCTCCGCTGCACCGGCACGTCCTGAATATTTTATACCATTTTCCGATTGATTTCAACCCGCATGGCCTGCCGGAAACGCAGCAAACCTTCCGCGGTTTCTGAAAGCTTCCGCTTTCGGCGCTTCCGGCTCAATCGTCCTCGTCCGGCGAAGCCTCCTGTACGCAGGAAACGGCGCTTTCGATCAAATCGCGGCGCTTTTCGAAAAGCTCTTCGCTCTTTGCAAGGTAGGTCTTAAGATCCTTGGGGTTGGAAACGCGCTCGATGCGCCTGCCGCCGTCATAGACCCACTTGCTGATGGCGCCTGCGCCGAGGGCGAGGATGCTGGTGGTTTCCTCCATGATGTCGATGTTGTAGACCGACGGATAGCCCGGGCGGCAATAGCCCACGTTTTCAAGGTTGCCGCGCATGTATTTCTGCCGGTACATATAATACGGCTCCAGCCCCATGTTCCCCGCCGCTTCTTCGCAAAGGGCGAGCATGGACTCCGCCTCCTCCGCCGCGGGCAGAGGAATTTCGCCCAGCCGCTCCTTCAGGCGGGACGAGCGCTTGACCGCCAGCGTATGCACCGTCAGGTTTTCGGGTGAAAGGGGCGCAAGGCGTTCCATCGTGCGGCGCACCATGTCCGGCGTTTCGCCCGGCAGGCCGATGATGGTATCCATGTTAATAAAGCCAAAGCCCGCTTCCCGCGCCATGTCCATGGCCCGCAGCACCTCTTCGGAGGAATGGCTGCGCCCGATGAGCCGCAGCGTCTCTTCGTTCATGGTCTGCGGGTTGATGCTGATGCGGCTCACGCCGTGGCGCTTGAGCATCCGCAGCTTTTCTTCGGTGATGGTGTCCGGCCGTCCCGCTTCGACGGTAAATTCCAGCCCAAAGCCGCCGCAGGCCGAAAGCGCCGCGCAGATCAGCCGTTCCAGCTGCCCGCACGAAAGCGCCGTGGGCGTGCCGCCGCCGATATACAGGCTGCGCAGCCGGTAGCCGTTTTGCAGCGCAAGGGCGACGTTTTGGGGAATTTCCGCTTCGAGCAGCGCCACATACGCTTCGATATTGTCCGCCGTGGCGCAGCCCTTCCCCACTTCATAGGCGGCAAAGGAACAATAGACGCACCGCGTCACGCAAAACGGCACGCCGATATAAAGGTCAAAATCCTTCTCGCTCTGGGAAGCCAGCACCGGTTCCTGCACGCGGAGGATCCGAAACGCCAAATCGAGCTTTTCTTCGCTCACGTCAAAGCGTTCCCGAAGGAGCGTGCGCGCATACGCCGCACCGCCCTGTGCGATGAACTCGCGAGTCAGCTTGGTGGGCCGGATGCCCGTGAGCGACCCCCAGGGCGCGCCGTGGCCGTATTTTTCCCGCAGCGCGCGGTAAATGGCGTTTTTCATGGCGCGCTTGGTGTATTTTTTGATGGAAAGCGCATCGTCCGGCGAAACGTCCGAAAGATCGCTGCCCAGCGTTTCTTCCACTCCCGTCCAGCAGCCGCCCGCGCCGTCCGTCACTTCCGCCCGGGCGCAGCCGTTTTCCGCCGTCACGCAGCAGAGCAGATCCTCCGGCAAAAGCGCCGGCTTTCCTTCGCTCTGTTCCACGAGCGCTACCTCGCCGATGCCGGAAAACAGCCGGATCTCTTCGGAAAGATCGCTGTAATAGAGCGGATGGTCCGTCAAAAGGTAAATCACTGGGGCCTCCTTGAAATATAGGGGTTGCTCTGCGCTTCGCCGCCAAGGGTCGTCGGGTCGCCATGGCCGGGGAACACGACGGTGCTCTCCGGCAGGTCATAGAGCTTTTCCACCGACTGGCGCAGCTGCGCCCAGCTGCCGCCGGGAAGATCGGTGCGTCCCACGCCGCCGCAAAAGAGCGTGTCGCCCGAAAACAGCAGTGGACAGTCCGTGCCCTCGAGCACTGCGTCCGGCAGGAAATAGCAGCAGCCGCCCGGCGTGTGTCCGGGCGTTTCGATCACTTCAAAGCGGATACCCGCCGCTTCGAAGCTGTCACCGTCTTTCAAAAGCTCGTCCGCCGCCGAA
>JAEYFO010000211.1 GCA_023402915.1 Bacillota bacterium
AGATCGAGGCGCTGGGCGGAAAAGTGGCCGGCTCCGTGAGCAAAAAGACCGGGCTGGTCGTCGCGGGCGAGAGCGCCGGCAGCAAGCTGGACAAGGCGAACGCGCTGGGCGTCAGAGTGATGAGCGAAGCGGAGTTTTTGCAGGCGTTGGAGGAAAATTCCTGAAAACTCCCGCAAAAAATGCATGGAATTGCAAAAAAATCCGGAAATTTGTCCGGCGCGCCCTTTTCGGGCGGGTGGGAACGTGATAAGATACAAAGTACGTCCGAAGCGCTGAGCTTTTGAATTGCTTTTGAAAAAGCGAAAGAGCGGCGCGCGGAAAAAGACCGCGGAAAGGGGAAGAACCCTTTTGAACAGGAGAACGCGCGGGCTGCGGCGGACAAAAACAGAACATAGAAACGGCCAAAGCGCACAGCGCGCTTCCGGCTGGAAATACAAATTCAAACACACCGGAACAGGGCAGGATCGAGGAAAAACAATGCGATTGGGAAAACTGAGCAACGAACAACTCCAGCGGCTGGTGCTGGATCATCTCATCGGCGTGCGGTCGGAAATCGTTTTGCGGCCGGGCGTGGGAGTGGACTGCGCCGCAGTGGATCTTCAGGACGAGCTTTGCGTCCTTTCCACCGACCCCATCACGGTGGCGAGCGGAAACCTTGGCACGCTGGCGGTCAACGTCTGCTGCAACGACGCTGCGGCCTGCGGCGCAGAGCCCATCGGCCTGCTCACGACGCTGCTGCTGCCGCCGGATGTGGAGGAAGCGTTCATCGAAAAGACCGCCCGCGAGATCTCTGCGGCGGCGGTGGCTGCCGGCATCGACGTGCTGGGCGGCCACACGGAGGTGACGGACGCGGTGACCCGGCCGGTCATCAGCGCCACGGTCATCGCCCGCGCCAAGCGCTATCAGCTGCGCAGCGCCGCCGGGATGAAGCCGGGCGACGATATCCTGCTGACAAAGTGGGCGGGGCTTGAAGGAACGGTCATTCTGGCGGAGGATTTTGCCGAAAAGCTCAAGGGCGTTTGGGACCGGGAGGATTTCCTGCTGGCCAGGGGCATGCGAAAGTACCTGAGCGTCACGCGGGACAGCGCTGCCGCCATGCGCATGGAGGTTCACGCCATGCACGATGCGACGGAGGGCGGCGTGCTCGGCGCGGTCTGGGAGATGGCGGAAGCGTCCGGCTGCGGCGCGACGCTCAAACGGGAAATGATCCCCGTGCTGGACGTGACGGAACGGGCCTGCGAAGCGCTGGGTCTCGATCCGCTCCGGCTGATCTCCAGCGGCGCGCTGCTCATCGCTGCGCCGGAGGGCGAGCGGGTGCGGGAGCTCCTGTGCGCGTCGGGCGTGGCGGTGGAGATCATCGGCAAAGCCGTCGAAACGGGCGTCACCCTTGACGGAAAGCCCATCGAGCCGCCGGAAGCGGACGAGCTGCTCCGTCTGTTCTGAAAAAGACGATTTTTTCCGATTTTTTGAAAAGTACGGCCCTGCCCCTTTGCGGCGGGGCGTCTTTCGTGGTACAATAAACTATAAAATAATGGGGGTCTTGGCGGCTTTTTGCTCAAAAGAGCTTCAAAACCGGGAGGGATATTCCTTGGCCAACAGCATGACCGGATTCGGCCGCGCCACGGTACAGGCCGACGGCAGAGCCATTACGGTGGAACTCAAGAGCGTGAATCACCGGTATCTGGACATCGGGATGCGCCTGCCCAGAACGCTGAATTTCATTGAGGACAGCGTCCGCTCCGTGCTCGGCGAAAAGCTGGCGCGCGGACATGTGGACGTGTTTGTCAATTATCGAAACACCCGAAGCGATTCCAAAGCGGTCGAGCTGGACGAGCCGTTGCTGCTGGCATACGCCTCTGCGGCGGAAAAGGGAGCAAAGGCGCTCGACGCGCTCAACGATCTTTCGCTTTCGTCCCTGCTGCGCTTTCCCGACGTTTTGACCGTCACGGAGGCGCAGGAGGATCAGGAAGCAGTCTGCGCCCTGTGCCGCGAAGCGGTTTCTCAGGCGGCGGAGGAACTGATCGCCATGCGCGAGCGCGAGGGCGAAAAGCTGGCAAACGACCTGCTTGAACGGGCGAAAGTGCTTGAAGCCATCCGAAACCGCATCGACGAACGGGCGCCGCTGGTGGTGCGCGATTATCAGGAAAAGCTGCGCGCCCGCATCGCAGAGCTGCTCGACGGCGCGGCGGAAGTGGACGAGAGCCGTCTGGTGGCGGAAGTCGCCTATTTTGCCGACAAGGCCAACATCACCGAAGAGCTGGTTCGCCTCGAGAGCCATATCGCGCAGCTGCGCGCCATGCTCACGGGAACGGAACCGGCGGGCCGGAAGCTGGATTTCATCGTGCAGGAAATGAATCGCGAGATGAATACCATCGGCTCGAAAGCCGCCGATCTGACCATCCTCAACGCGGTCATCGAGGGCAAGGCCGAAATCGAAAAGATCCGCGAGCAGGTGCAGAATATCGAGTGATTTTCCCCGGAAAAACGGCGCGCCCCGGCGCACAGGGCGGCAGGGAAAATGCAGCAGGAATGGAGACCTCATGAATATCAGACTGATTAACATCGGGTTTGGCAACATCGTGTCCGCCGCCCGCGTGATTGCCATCGTCAGCCCGGAATCCTCCCCCATCAAGCGCATCATTCAGGAAGCGCGGGACAAGGGGATGCTCATCGACGCGACGTATGGCCGCCGCACCCGCGCCGTCATCATCATGGACAGCAATCACGTGGTGCTCTCCTCGGTGCAGCCGGAAACGGTGTCCCACCGGGTGGGAACAAAGGAGCTTTCCGCGGCAGGCGCTGCCTGCGAAGAGGCGGAGGACGAAGAAGAATGAGCTTTGGCCAGACGGAGGGAGAGTAGTGTTATGACGACGAAAAAAGGATTGCTGCTGGTTGTGTCCGGTCCTTCCGGCGTGGGAAAGGGAACTGTGTGCAAGCGCCTGCTCGAACAGAGCGAGGGAATGCAGCTTTCTATCTCTGCCACGACCCGCGCCATGCGCAAGGGCGAGGAAGAGGGCAAGAGCTATTTTTTCAAGAGCCGCGACGAATTTGAACGGATGATCGAAGAAGGCGAATTTCTCGAATATGTCAAGCTCTTCAATTCCAATTACTACGGAACGCCCCGCGGCCCGGTGGTGGCTGAGCTGGAAAAGGGCCGCGACGTGCTGCTGGAGATCGATTATCACGGCGGACTGAACGTGAAAAAAGCGTTTCCTGACGCAGTGCTGGTGTTTATCGCGCCGCCGACGGTGGAAGAACTCAGAAAACGCCTCATCGGCCGCCGGACGGAATCCGAGGAGATGGTCGAAGAGCGGCTGCGCACCGCGCACGAAGAGATCGCCATGATGGACCGCTACGACTACGTCATCGTCAATGACGAAGTGGAACAGGCGGCGGGCGCGCTCCGGAAAATCGTGGATGCGGAAAAATGCCGCATGGACCGCAACGGCTGGATGATCGAAAAACTGAAGGAGGAACTGAAAAAATGATCAACGCCCCTTTGAATAAAATGATGGAAAAAGTGGACAGCCGCTATACGCTCGTGAGCGTGATCTCTCAGCGCGCGCGCGAAATCGTCGAGAACCCCGAAAAGGCTTCGGACGCGAGCGACAAGCCCGTCACCGCCGCGGTGGACGATCTGCTGCATGACCGCCTCGTCTACGAGCGCCAGCCGGACACGAATCCGGCGGCCGAAAAGTAAGCGATGGAACAAAAGACAGTAGTTCTGGGCGTTACCGGTTCGATTGCCGCCTATAAAGCCGTGGAGATCGCCTCCCGCCTCAAAAAGCGGGGGGTGTCTGTCTATACGGTCATGACGGCGGCGGCCAAGCAGTTTGTCGGGCCGATCACCTTTGAAAGCATCACGCAAAACCCTGTGGCGGACGACCTGTTCAGCCGGGAAACGCCCTGGGAGGTGGAGCATATCGCCCTGGCCAAGCGGGCGGATCTGTTTCTCGTTGCGCCGGCGACGGCGAATTTTCTGGGAAAATACGCCCACGGCATTGCGGACGATATGCTCACCAGCACCATCCTGGCCACGGCGGCGCCCGTCATGATCGCGCCTGCCATGAACGCGCAGATGTACCGCGCGGCGGCCACGCAGGAAAACATCCGCATCCTTCAGGAGCGGGGCTGCACGTTCATTGCGCCGGGCAGCGGATTTCTGGCCTGCGGCGACAATGACGTGGGACGGCTGGCCGAGCCGGCGGACATCGTTGAAGAAGTGATGGCGCAGCTCGCCCGCGGGGGAAAAGCGCAGGATTTTGCCGGGAAGCGCGTGCTGGTGACGGCAGGGCCCACCCGGGAGCCGGTCGATCCGGTGCGCTATCTGAGCAACCGTTCTTCCGGGAAGATGGGCTTTGCCGTGGCGGAAGCGGCGCGGGACCGGGGCGCTCAGGTCGTTCTGGTGGCCGGGCCGACGAGCCTTGCGCCGCCAAGGGACGTCAAGGTGCTCCGCGTGACGACGACGCAGGAGATGAAGGAGGCCGTTTCGGCAGAATTTGACCGGTGCGACGTGGCCGTCAAGGCGGCGGCCCCGGCGGATTTCACCCCGGCGGAAGTGGCGGAAAACAAAATCAAAAAGCAGGGCGACGGCGAGCTGGTGCTGCATCTTCGGCAGACGCCGGACATCCTTGCGGCGCTGGGCAGGCAGAAAACGACGCAGTTCCTCTGCGGCTTTGCGGCGGAGACCCGCGCGGTGGAGACCTATGCCCGCGAGAAGCTCGAACGGAAAAATCTGGACATGATCGTCGCAAACGACGTGTCCGCGCCGGGCGTGGGCTTTGATGTGGACACCAACACCGTGACGATGTATACCCGCGACGGACAGGCGCTCTGCGTGTCGGGCAGCAAGCGGGAAGTGGCGGACGCGATTTTGGATCGAATCGCCGCGCTCACGGAGAAAAAGAGCTGAATCAGGCAAAAGGCGCAGCTGGGAAATGGCCGCAGCAGCGGGACAAAAACTCGTGCGTGCGGCAAACCGGAGCGCCTTTTTCTGACGAAAACGCGCCGAAAATTGGAACAGGGTTTTCTGAAAAAAAGAGTTTCGGCTGTTTTTTGAAGAAAACCCGAAACCGGTGAGAAACCGAAAGACGAAGCGGCGCAAAAGCGGCGGCAGGGGCTGAGGACGGTACAGAATATCGAAAGTGTTATCTGCGGCTGTTTTGAGAACTTTCGGAAGTTTGCAAAGCGTTTTGAAAAAACGGCGGCAAAGAAGGAAGCTCTGAAAGGTTGGAAAACAAAAAAAGGCGGCGCGGAAGTTGAAAGCCGAAGGCTTTTCGACCTTGCAAAAAATCCCGGAGAGCAGCTTATAAAAAAGCGGGAAGCAACGGCGCAACTGGTTGCGGCGCATTGGAACGGCTTCCAATACGAAGAAAAGGAGGGAAACGGCATGGTTGCCGAGGTGATCGTGGACATCGGCCACAGCAATGTGGATCGGATCTTCGAATATCTGGTTCCGGAAGGCATGCGCCTTGGGGCGGGGATGCACGTGCTCGTTCCCTTCGGCATGGGCAACCGGACGACGGAGGGCTTTGTGGTGGGCGTGAGCGAGACGAGCGCCTATCCGCCGGAAAAGCTCAAGCCCGTGATCCGGCTGCTGGAATCGTACAGCATTTTTACGGCGGAACAGCTGGAGATCGCCCGGTGGCTGAAGGAGGAGTGCCACTGCCTGCTGGTGGACGCGCTGCGGCTGATGATCCCCGCGCAGATGCGGGGCGGCCGGGTGCGGGAAAAGACCATCCGCACGGCAGCGCTGGCGCTGGAAGCGGAAGAAGTTCCGGCCGCGCTCGCGTCCCTTCAAACGGCGGCGGGAACCTGCCGCGCTCCGGTGCAGAAGGCGGTGCTGGAGCTGCTTTCCGGCAGCGATTGTCCCATCGCCGTCCACGATCTGAACGCCATGATCCCCGGCGCGGCGGGCGCGCTTTCCGCCATGGGGAAAAAAGGCTGGGTGCAGGTGGGCGATCAGGGCGTGTTTCGAAAGCCCTATCGGGCGCTTTCTCAAAAACAGACGCCGCCCGATCCGACGGAGGCGCAGCGATCCGTCATCGACGCTGTGACGGCGGAGCTGGGCCGGGGCGAGAATTTTCTTTTGCGCGGCGTGACGGGAAGCGGCAAGACGGAGGTCTATCTTCGCTGCATCCAGCGCTGCATGGAGCTGGGAAAAACGGCCATCATGCTCGTGCCGGAAATTTCTCTTACGCCCCAGACGGTGGAGCGCTTCCGCGGCCGGTTCGGCGACCGGGTGGCCGTGCTGCACAGCCGCCTGTCCTATGGCGAGCGGTTCGACGAATGGCGGCGCATCCGCCTGGGCAAGGTGCAGGTGGTGGTGGGCGCGCGCAGCGCCGTGTTCGCGCCCTTTGAAAATCTTGGCCTGATCGTGATCGACGAGGAGCATGAATCCAGCTACGCTTCGGACAAAACGCCCCGCTACGATGCGCGAGAGGTGGCGAAAAAACGCTGCGAGCTTTCGGGCGGCGTGCTGCTCATGGGCAGCGCCACGCCGTCGCTGGAAAGCTATTTTCGCGCGCAGCAGGGAGAATACCGCCTGCTGACGCTCAAGCAGCGCGTCAACCGCCAGCCCCTTCCGGCGGTGCAGGTGGTGGACATGCGGCAGGAGCTGGCCGAGGGCAACCGGAGCATTTTTTCCGCGCCGCTGTACCGGGCGCTCCGGGAGTGCCTCGAAAAAGGGCAGCAGGCCATTTTGTTCCTGAACCGGCGGGGATATTCGACGTTTGTGTCCTGCCGCGGCTGCGGCGAAGTGATCCGCTGCCCGCAGTGCGACGTTTCCCTGACCTACCATAAATCCGACCAGACGCTGCGCTGCCACTATTGCGGCCAGAGCAGGCCGCTGCCGCCGGTCTGTCCCCATTGCGGAAAGCCCTTTTTGAAGTATTTCGGCGTGGGAACGCAGCAGGTGGAAGAGGCAGTCAACCGGTTTTTCCCCACGGCGCGGGTCGTGCGCATGGATTATGACACGACGCAGAAAAAAGACGCGCATTTGAACCTGCTGACCACGTTTGCCGAACACCGGGCGGATATTCTCATTGGCACGCAGATGATCGCCAAGGGACTGGACTTCCCGCAGGTGACGGTGGTGGGCGTGGTGGCGGCGGACGCGACGCTGCACGTTCCGGATTTTCGAAGCGCGGAGCGGGCGTTTCAGCTGCTGACGCAGGTGGCGGGCCGCGCCGGGCGGGACGAAGCGGCGGGGCGGGTCATCGTGCAGACCTATACGCCGGAGCACCCGTCTATCCGCTTTGCGGCGGCGCACGACTACGAGGGGTTTTACCGCTATGAGATCGGAGAGCGGAAAAAGGGAGAATTTCCCCCTTACGGCGATTTTGCGCGGTTTCTGTTCTGCGGCGAGGACGATCCCGCCCTCGAAAAGGAGAGCGAAGCGTTTTGCGAAGCGCTGCGCAGCCTGCTCCTTCGCTTCATGGAAGAGCAGGGCGTCGATCCGGGCGCGCTGATCTACCTTTGCGCCTGCCCTGCGCCGCTGCAATACATCAAGGGCGAGTTTCGCCGTCAGGTGCTCGTCAAGATCCGGCGGGGCGAAGGAGAAGAAGCGGGGAGGGCGAGCAAAAAGCTGCTCGATCTGATGGGGGCGTTTGCCCGTTCGTGGGAAGGCCCGTCGCAGCCGCATTTTGAAGTGAACCCGCAAAATATGCTCTGATTTTTTTGGAACACGAAGGCGCGGGAGGCAAACAAAACCCTGCGCCTGCCTTGCACGGCGGCAAAGCGGTGCGGTATAATAAGAAAAAAGAAGTTGGACGGCAGGAAAGCCGGACGGACAGGAGGAAGAAAGCTGTGGCACTGCGCAACATTTTGATAGATGGAGACCCGAAACTTCGAAAAAACAGCCGTACCGTCGAGGTGATCGACGACCGGCTGCGGATGCTCCTTGACGATATGGCGGAAACCATGTATGCCGCCAACGGCGTGGGGCTTGCCGCGCCGCAGGTGGGCGTGCTCAAGCGCGTGGTGGTCATCGACGTGGGCGACGGCCTTCTTGAGCTGATCAATCCGGAGATCATCGAAGCGTCCGGCGAACAGTGCGGGCCGGAGGGCTGCCTGAGCATCCCGGATTACCACGGCTACGTGGAGCGTCCGCTGAGGCTCAAGGTCAGGGCGCTCGACCGCGACGGCAACGGCATCACCATCGAGAGCGAGGGCTTTTTGAGCGTGGCCATCTGCCACGAGACCGATCATCTCAACGGTATTTTGTTCAAGGATAAGGTCATTGAGCCGACGGAGGAGCAGATGCGCGACTATGAAGCCCGGATGCAGCAGGAACAGCCCGAAGAAAAGCCGCTGCCCCACGGCAAGCGCAACAAACGGGTCGTCCGCGTGCCCAAAGAGGGGGAATAAGATGCGCATTGCGTTTTTGGGAACGCCGGATTTCGCCGTGCCTTCCCTTCAGATGCTCATCGACCGGGGCTATGACGTGGTGGGCGTGTTCGCTCAGCCCGACCGGCCGAAGGGACGGGGCGGAAAGCTGACCCCGCCGCCGACAAAAGTGCTTGCCGGGCAGCATGGCATCCCGGTGTTCCAGCCGGAAAAGATCCGCAGGCCGGATGGGCAGGAAATGCTCAAAAGCCTTGCGCCCGATCTGATGATTACAGCGGCGTTCGGGCAGATCCTTTCGAAGGAAAATCTTGCCGTGCCGCCCCTTGGCTGCATCAACGTCCACGGGTCGCTTCTGCCCAAATACCGCGGCGCGGCTCCCATTCAGTGGGCGGTCATCAACCGCGAAAAGACCACCGGCGTGACGACCATGCTCACGGATATCGGCATTGACACGGGAGATATGCTCCTGAAAAAGGAGATCGAGATCCTGCCGGACGAAACGGCGGGCGAGCTGTTTGACCGCATCGCCATTTTGGGCGCGCAGGTGCTGGAAGAAACGCTCCAGGCCCTTGAGGCGGGGACGCTTCAGCCCGTCCCGCAGAACGAAGCGGAAGCGACCCACTGCGCCATGCTCCAAAAAGAGGATGGCCACATTGATTTTCAAAAGACCGCGCAGGAGATCCACGACCGCATCCGGGGCGTTTCGCCGTGGCCGGGCGCTTACGGCCTGCTGGACGGCCAGGTTTTGAAGCTATGGAAGGCAAAAAAAGCCACGAATTGGGAAACGCAGGGCGAACCGGGCGAGATTCTGTCGGCGGACGGCAAAAACGGCCTGATCGTCGCGGCGGCGGACGGCGCGGTGGAAATTCTCGAATTGCAGGCGGCCGGGGCCAAGCGCATGGACGCAAAAGCCTATCTTCGCGGAAAATCTTTGCCCGTGGGCGGAAAATTCTGCTGAGAGCAGCAAAGCCGCTTTGACGTTGCCGCGCACCGGCGAAGGCGTGTTTTTTGAAAAAGCGGACGAAAAAGCCGGAACCGGGCGGCGAAAAACGTTGACAGACAAGGGCGCGGCAGGCGAACAGGCCGGGAAGCCGCCCAAAGAAAGAGGAACCGACCATCAAAACGGAAAAGAAAGCGAAGCAGACTTCCCTTGCGGCGCGGCGCGCGGCGGCGGAAGTGCTGATGGATGTGGAAAAGGGCGCGTATGCCAATCTGCGCCTCAAAGAAGCGCTCAAGGGCCTGACGGAAACGGACAGGTCCTTTTGTGCTGCGCTGGTGTATACGACGCTGGAGCACCAGATCTATCTGGATTGGGCGCTTGAAAAGCTGACGGAAGGGAAAAAGGCCAAGCCGCTGGCGCGCATCGTGCTGCGGATGGGGCTTTGTCAGATGCTGCTGATGGACGTGCCGGAAAGCGCGGCCTGCAACGAAAGCGTCCGGCTCATCAAGGCCATGGGCAAAGCGCCCCTCGCCGGGTTTGTCAACGGCGTTCTGCGCGCCGCCGCCCGCGGCCGGGAGGAACTTTTGCCGCCCGTAGGGCAGGACGCCGAGAGCCTTTCCATCCGCTACAGCTGGCCGCTTTGGCTGGTGGAGCGGTTTTTGCAGCGCTTTGATCCGGAATTGACCGAACAGCTTCTTGCGCCCCGGGCGCAGGAAGGCGTGACGCTGCGCTACAGCCCTTTTACGGAAATTTCCGAAGAGGAAGCGATCTCCCAGCTGGAAAGCCGCTGCGGAATTCTGCGGCGGGGAACGTTCTGTTCGGGTGCGCTCCACGCCGG
>JAEYFO010000214.1 GCA_023402915.1 Bacillota bacterium
AAATGCGGTGTTCGGGCGCCGTTGTCCCTGCCTTGCCAAAGACAACTTGAACACGGGACACGCAAAAAGCCCGCCGGGTTCGAATTTCAGTGCGCACGTCCCGGAGAAAGGCATTCGAACCCCTGAAAAAAGAAAAGGCGTGGTGTTCGACCACCATCGTCCGCGCCATGCCAAAAACATCTCGAACACGGGAAACCAGCGAGGCGCGCGCTTTCAAACAATTTCAAGCGCTTTCAAACGAGCGCAAAGCGTTTCAGCGTCTTTTTCCCCAAAGCCGCAAGCCAAGGGGGAAAGGCGCGCCCCCGTTTTTTCAAACAAAAACCGCACCCCGAGAGGCTTCGGGATGCGGGAAGGGGGAGTTTCCCCTCGTTTGACAAGGGCACATACGGTTTTTGACCTGCGCCCATGCTGTGCGGCGCGGGAGGGGAAAGGAGAGCGGGCAGCCCCGCGTCCCTCTGCGCCTTCAAGGGGGAAACACCGGAAGCGTGCCTGCGCCCCGTTGTGCGTCGCTGTGAGCTTTGCTGCGTACCCTGCCGTGCGCCCGCCGCGTAAAGGGGAAAGGGGTGCGGGAAAACCCGTGCCCTTTTGCGCCCGAAAGGGGAAATACCGCCCGCAGTGTGCCGTGCGCCCCACCTGTGCAGAGGGAGAGTGCGGCTGCCCGGCACAGCGCGGCGTAAGATTTTCCCCAATGCCCCCTGTCACAGGCCGAGCGCCTGCGCCATGGCCTGCGCGGCGGCCAGCTCTCCGGGGGCGAACAGCCGCGCGAGGCGAAGGTCGCGTTCCGTGGCTTCCCCGGCAAAATAACGCTCCATCAACAGCGGGATCACCTGCGAAAATTCCACCTTCCGGCGGCTGAGCGAGCGGGCCAGCGCCATGACGCTCGCGCCCCCCTCGATGCGGTAGCGGACGGAAAACTCCCGGTGCTTTTCCAGGAGCGCCTCTTTGAATTCCGCCGCGCTGTAGAGCTTCCAAGTCGGAAGGCCGTAGAGCTGCCCGGCGCGTTCCAGCGCGGGCGCATCGCCAAGGGCTTCCCGCTCGGCGGGCGGAAAGGCAAACACGTCGCCGCAGGCCGCGCCAAAGGCCCGAAGGCCGTCGAGATAGCCAAGGTCGATGCTGCGCGAAAGCGTCGCACCCGTCAGGTCGAACAGGCCGCCCAGCCCCTTCGCCTGCAAATGGATCTGATGGACGCTTTCGTCCGAAACGTGCCGCACCGGCCCGATGCCGCCGATCTCCACCACGATCAGCTCGCGGCACCCGGCGCGCACGAGCATGTTGGCCGGGGCGTTGTCGTAAAAGCCGCCGTCCACGTATTTCTTTCCGTCGATCTCCACGTTTTTGAAGATTGGAAAACAGGCGCTTGCCAGAAGATAATCGATGAGCTTTCCTTCGGGGATCTGGTCGATAAACAGCTGCTGGGGCGAAAGCCCGGTCAGCGCCACGGTCACCAGCCCGAAGCGCACGGCGGAGGCCCGCACCCGTTTTTCGTCCACAAAGCGGGTCAGAAGGTTCCGAAGGGGCTCGGTGTCCAGCCCCCGCTCCTTGAGCAGGCTTTTCGCCACGAACCGGGCGTTGCCCCCTTCAAAGAGATTGTCGCCGCTCCCCTCGGGCAGGGGCACGATGTCCCGCAGGCCGATGCTCTTCCACACCTCCAGCGCGCAGTCAAGGTCGCCCTGGGCGATGAGCGCGCCGTTGAGCGCCCCGATGGACGTGCCCACCACGGCGCAAAGGGGGATGTGCAGCTGGTCGAGCGCTTTCCAAACGCCGATCTGGTAAGCGCCCTTTGCGCCCCCGCCGGCAAGTACCAGTCCGTATGGCTTCGTTGGCTGAGTGTTCAAAAACAGACCTCCTTTGGGCGCGGCAGCATTTTTTGAAAGATTCAAAGAGCCGCCGCAGAGCCGGTTGACCGCTTGAATGGCGCGGTTCAATGAAAAATCGGAACGCAGGATCGAAAATCAGAAGTTCGAGCGTTTGAAAAATCCCCCAAACAAGAGAACGAGCCGTTTTGAAGCGGCTGAAAATTTTCGCGGTTTGCAGCGCACGGCAGCGCGCCGCCGGCGCGGGAAAGGAGCGCCTTTTTGAAGAAAAACAGACGGAACCGCCCCGTGACGATGGCGTTTGCGGGGAACACGCTTCGCATCCGGGCGCGGGTGCATTTCTCCGGCTGCAAGGACGCAAAAGTCAGGGGCGCGCTCCTTCGGCAGTGCATCCTCGACGAGCTGCGCCGCCAGTTTTCGGCGGACAATCCCTATTTTGCCCGGATGAAGGGCAATGCCCTTGATTTTCCCGAAAAAGAGGGCGAACCCATTTCGGTGGAAGTTTCGCTGCTCGAAACGAACCGGCGCCCCTACGTGCGCTTTGTGCTGCTGCCCGTGCTGGGCGTGTCCTGCGCGGCGTTTTTCCCGCTGTGGCGGCCCTGGGGGAGCAAAACGCTCGTGGTGTTCGCCGGAGACGTGCGCACCCGCTATCGCTACAGCCCCCGTCAGGCCGCCCTCGTGGCCTGCCACGAATTTGGCCACGCGCTGGGGATCGGCGACCTTTACGGCGGGGCCGCGCCCTACGGCCTGTGCTACCGGCAGCCTGCGGCGATCACGGCGGAGCTGCCCGCAAACGACCTGATGCGCAGCAGCTTCCGAAACGAATGGTTCACGCCCAACGACCTTGAGATGGCGCTCCTTGCGCAAAAGGAATGCGCGCCCCAGACCCACGTGCCGACGGGCTGGTGGTGGATGGGGCTGAACCGGGTCTCGTCCGCCGTTCGGGGCGAAAGCGTCGATCCGGCCTATACGGCGCTCGTTCGGAAGCGGGCGCGGCAGCGGCGCAGGGAGAAATGGCGCAGGGCTTTGGCAAAACTCGGTTTTTTCAAAAAGAAACCGTGACCCCTTCAGCCGGGAAAACGCCTTGGTTCGTGCGGAACGAAGAAGGGCAGCTTTTTGCCGGACGGGCAGGGCGGTTTTCCAAAATAAAAAAACGAAAAAACGAAAAGGGAGAAACGCGCGGCGCGCCTTTTACGGGAGCGAAGCGCTTTTTTTTCAAAAAGCGGAACGCGGCGTTGGCGCGGTGGTTTGGGGACGCGATCAGATTCGCGCAGCCCCGAAACCCGGTACGGCGGACGCGGTTTCCAATGACCCGCAGCAAAAGCAGGCGCTTCAGCCCTGCTTTTTTTGCTGCCCTTTCTGCGCGCGGCGAAAGCGCATGGCCAGCGCGGCGTGGCGCAGGGCGTTTCCCGGCTGGACGAACAGCATCCGGGGGCCGGAAAAGCGCATGACCGCGCGAATGCGCTCCCGCATGTCCGGCCTGTAGCAATGGACGGGACAGCAGCTGCAAAAGGTCTTTTCCGCCATCCGGGGGCAATGGGCGACCCGCGCGGCGGCATATTCCCAAAGCGCCTGGCACTGCGGGCAGAGCGCGCCCTTTTTGCTGCGGTGGTTTTTCCGGCAGTAGATGCCGATCATGGTGCGGATGGTGGCCTGTTCCTTTTGGCGCTTTTGTTCGATAGATTCGGACATGAAAAAAACTCCTTTTTTGAAAAACGGAAAAACCGGCGGGTGACGCAGCCTGTCAAAGGGGAGCGCAGTTTGACGATCGGACAATCGAGCGGCGAGATCGTTCCCCAAAAGTTTTCCGCAGCCGGGCGGTGGCCAGCGCGGCGGTTGGGAAACATCATGCAGCGCGCGGAGTTCTCGAAAAACATCTTTTGCTGATGGCGGGCGCACCGGCCGGAAATTTTCAGCAAGCTGTGGTTTGGTATGACGAAGCGCCAGATTCTTGACGCAGCATGGCAGGTTTTTGGAAAGAAACGCGCGGCAAAAGTCCTTACTTGGCGTACAGCCGGGTGATGAGCGGCGTGGACCAGCGAAGGGGCAGCAGCCTTCTGAGCTGATAGATGGCCGCGTCCTCAAACCGGCAGAAGGCCAGCGGCGGCAGTTTGCGCTTTTTCAGCAGGCGGGCGGCCTTTTTTGCGGCCTTTTCCGGGTCCATGCCGGTCTGCTCGTCG
>JAEYFO010000262.1 GCA_023402915.1 Bacillota bacterium
CGGCTCGACCGTTACTTCGGGGTGGGCGCTCTGATCGACTGTTGGCCGGACGCCGATATTCGCCACGGCGCCGTAGCGCTTTTCCCCCACCTCCGCTTCGGCGGCATACACGCCGTACGGCGGAAACAGCTTGCCTTTCGGGACAAGATTGGCCGTTGGAAAGCCCAGTTTCTGACCGATATGGCGGCGCGGCACGATGGTTCCGCGATAGAAAAACGGCTCCTGAAGCATTTCGTTGGCTTCCTGAATGCGGCCTTCGAGCAGGGCGCGGCGGATGCGCGTCGAGGAGACCGGCTCGCCGCCGAGCAGCACCGGCGGTAAAATGCATACTTCAAACCCGAAGCGCCTGCCAAATTCCAGCATGAGCGCCGCGTCTCCCTGCCGCTTTTTGCCAAAATGATAGTTGAAGCCCGCCACGATGCCCTTGAGCGCATAGCGTTCCATCAGCCTGTGCAGAAATTCCTCCGGCGACTGGGACGCAAATTCCAGCGTGAACGGCTCCATGTCCACCGAAAGACCCAGCGAGCGGATCAGCTCCGCCTTTTCTTCCGGCAGGGTCAGCACGGGCGGAGCCGCGCCGAACAGGCTTTGCGGGTTGTTGGAAAACGTATAGGCGACGGGCTGTGCGCCCTGCGCTTTGGCCAGAGCGGCCGCCTGTTTGAGCAGCGTCCGGTGTCCAAGGTGAACGCCGTCAAACATGCCGAGCGCCACAACGGCCGGTATTTTCTCCATGGTTCGTTTCTTCCCTTTCAAGCAAACTGATCGACCGCCGCTCAGGACGGGTCGTTTGCGGAATAAAGCATTGTGCGAATGAGCAGTTCTTCGCTGTTGAGCGCGCCGATCCCATAGAACTCGCCGCCGCAAAACACCCTGCCCGCCGGACATTCCGGGCCGTTTACAGCCTTTTTCCAGACAGCGTTTCCGTTTTTGAGCCGCATAGCGCAGGAGGGATCCACCTCGAGCCGCGGCAGAAAAGCCAGCGCCTCTTCCATGGGCACGAGCAGCTCCTGCCCGCGTCCCGCTTCGACGGCCTGCCGCGCTTCGTCGAGCGTGACGGCGGTTTCCAGCGAAAACGCGCCCGAGCGGCTGCGCAGCAGAAAGCTCATATAGGCCGGAACGCCCAGTTTTTTGCCCAATTCCTCGCAGACGACCCGCACATAGGTCCCTTTGGAACAGACCATCCGGAACAGGAATCGGTTCTCGCCGGTTTGTTCGAGCAGATCGAGCGAATAAATTTCGATGGTGCGCGCTTTTTTTTCGATGTGTTCGGCTTCAAGGGCGGTTCCCCTTCGCGCCAGCTGATAGAGCTTTTGCCCGTTATGCCGGACGGCAGAGTACATGGGCGGGATCTGCTCCTGCACGCCGGTGAGGGAAGCGAGCGCCTGCGCCACTGCTTCCGACTGGACAAAAACGTCCTGTTTTTCCGTCAGAACGCCATAGGAATCCAACGTATCCGTCGCGCAGCCGAAGCAGACCTCCGCGAGGTATTCTTTCTTTTTTTCCATCAAATAGTCGAACAGCCGGGTAGCTTTTCCCAGACAGATGGGCAAAACGCCCGCCGCGCCGGGGTCGAGCGTACCGGTATGGCCGACTTTTTTCTGATGGAACAGCCGCCGCACGTCCACGACCGCATCGCTGCTGGTCATGCCGGGGGGCTTGAGCAGATTCAGGACGCCGTCCAATGTTCCGCCTCCCTGAGCGCGCCGGTCAATGCGGCGGACAATTCTGTCACCGCCGTTTCCCGGTCGCCGCGAATGGTGCAGCCCGCCGCGCAGACGTGGCCGCCGCCGGAGAACTGCTTTGCAACGGCGCACACGTCCACAGTGTCCTTTGAGCGCATGCTGACTTTGAACACGCCCGGCTCGACTTCCCGCAAGAACGCGGCGGCTTTGACCGTATCGATGTCCCGCAGAAACGCGGAAGCGCCGTCCGCGTCCTCCTCGACCGCCCCGATCCGGCTCATTTCCTCAAGTGTGGCGCTGCTCAGAGCGATCTTGCCCTCGCAGAACATCCGAAGGTTGGCCGCGCACAGCCCGATCATCCGGGCGCGCCCAAGCGACTGCTCGCGAAACAGCCGGTTGCACACGTCCGTGTGGTCAAATTTTTGCTGAAAGGTTTCCGCCGCCACCTGAAGCGAGCGGGAGGTGGTGTTGCTGTACATAAAGCTGCCCGTGTCCGTCGCCACGGCGATATAAGCGCAAAGGGCGATTTCTCGGTTCGGTTGAACCCCGAGCGCCTTGAGTACGTCCCAGATGATCTCGCCGGCAGCGCCCGCCGTCGGATCGACCAGATTGGCTTCGCCGTAGCGGGTATTGGTGACGTGATGATCGATGTTGAGCCGGTGCGTCCCCGCGCGGAACAGCTCCGCCATGCTCCCCATCCGCTCCTCGTCGGCGCAGTCCACGGCCACGGCCGTGTATCCCGGTTCCATGGCAGGTTCGGTGTGTACCTCGTCAAAAAGCGGCAGGTCGCGCAGCGTGTGCGGCGCAGCCATCTGGCAGAAAATTTCCGCAGACTTTCCCAGCTGCCGCAGCCCCAGCGCCAGCGCCATGGCCGAGCCGAGCGTGTCGCCGTCCGGGGATTTGTGGCAAATGAGCGCAAAGCGTTCCCCTGCCGAAAGCAGGCGGACGATCTCATTCATCTTCTTCCGCCTCCTGCGCACTCCCCGCGCCGATGTCGTTGAGCACCTTGGCGATACGGACGCTGTATTCAATGGAGTTATCCAGCACGAAATTCATCGTGGGAATACGGCGCATCCGGATGCGGCCGTTCATCTCGTGGGCGATGACGCCCTTTGCGGCGTTCAAAACGTCCACGGAGCCCTGGCGCTTGCTTTCGTCCTTGTCAAAAACGCTCACAAACACCTTGGCAAACTTGAGGTCTTTCGTGATCTCCACCCGGGTGATGGAGAGCATTTCGCTCAGACGGGGGTCGCGGATGCAGTCGCGAATGGTTTCGCTGAGCGCCTTTTTGAATTCTGCATTGAGCCGTTCGGTATGAATCGACATTTCGGCCCTCCTCTTTTTTTGTTGGGACGGAAAAACGCGCTCCGGCAAGAGCCGCTGCCCTTGCGAACCGCTTCCGATTCCGGCAGTCCGGCAGCCTTGCACGGCGCGCGCTTTCGTCCGATTTCTGATATTTGGCGCTGAAAAGCGCTCCTTCGGCCGCAATCCTCTGAGAAATCGCAGCCGGAAGGTATTTTCAGCTTTCGTCTTTGCGGGCTTGATCTTTTTTCGTGCGGATAGGCCGCAGGCCGGATTGCGCCCTTATTTTGCGCAGCGCAGCCGGAACGTACTCAGCGCGCCACTTCCTCCATCACGAAGGCTTCGTACTGGTCGCCTTCCTTGATGTCGTTGAAGTTCGTCAGGCCGATACCGCATTCGTAGCCCTGCGCCACTTCTTTCACGTCGTCCTTGAAACGGCGGAGAGAATCGATCTTGTCCTCGGTGATGACGATGCCGTCGCGCACGATGCGAACCTGCGCGTTGCGGGTGACCTTGCCTTCGGTCACATAGCAGCCCGCGATGGTGCCCACGCCGCTGACCTTAAAGACGCTTCGCACTTCGCAGCGACCCAGGATCACTTCCTTGAACTGGGGCGCGAGCATACCCTTCATGGCGTTCTCCACGTCCTCGATGGCGTTGTAGATGACGCGGTAGAGGCGGATATCCACCTTGTCGCGCTCGGCGTTTTCGCGGGCCTTGGCGTCCGGCCGGACATTGAAGCCGACGATAATGGCGTTCGACGCGGTGGCGAGCATCACGTCCGTCTCGGTGATGGCGCCGACGCCGCCATGGATGCAGCGCACGCGCACTTCGCTGTTGGAGAGCTTTTCGAGGGACTGCTTGACCGCTTCAACGGAGCCCATGACGTCCGCCTTGACGATGATGTTGAGCTCCTTGACCTCGCCCTGCTCGATCTGGCTGAACAGATCGTCCAGAGAGACGCGGGCCATGGTCTTGAGCTGCTCGGCCTTGAGCTTATCCTTGCGCTCTTCGGCAACGGAGCGGGAGAACTTGTCGTTTTCAACGGCGTTGAGCATATCGCCCGCAGCGGGAACTTCGTTGAAGCCCAGCACTTCCACAGGCTGAGAGGGCAGCGCTTCCGTGACCTTTTCGCCCTTGTCGTTGATCATGGCGCGCACGCGGCCATAGGCCGTGCCGGCGACGACGGTATCGCCCACGTGGAGCGTGCCGTTTTTGACCAGAACCGTGGCCACAGGGCCGCGGCCCTTGTCGAGCTGGGCTTCGATGATGATGCCCTTGGCAAGGCGGTGCGGGTTGGCACGCAGCTCCTGAACGTCGGCGACCAGCAGGATCATTTCCAGCAGGCGGTCAAGGTTCTCGCCGGTCTTGGCGGAAACGGGGACGCAGATCACGTCGCCGCCCCACTCTTCGGGAACCAGCTCGTGCTCGGTGAGCTGCTGCATGA
>JAEYFO010000182.1 GCA_023402915.1 Bacillota bacterium
CCCATACTCCACCCGCGGGGGCATCTGCTGATAATCGTGCCGGTAAGCAAGCCCGTCGTCTATCATCTGCCGCAGGCTGTCCGTCAGCACCTTCTGCGAAATTCCATCCAAATCCCTTTGCAGTTCATTAAAACGCCAAGGGCGACTTTTCAAATCGCGCAAGATCATCAGCTTCCATTTTCCGCCGATCAGCGATACCGCCGTCGCCACCGGGCAGGCGGGCAATTCAGCTTTGGTTTTCACGTTCTCTCACCTCTCGTCCATCGTAACACACTCTTTTTCGCATGTACAGTTATAAAAAAGTGCGTACTTGTTTGCTGGATCAAATCTTCGTAAAGTAAAGTCAGGCAAGCGAACTTGCACACGACTTTGGGAGGTTTCAAAACATGCTTTACACGAAAACGAACATTGGAAACAAAGGCCGCGTCGAACTGCACGAAACGCTGGGACTGACCGGCGCAGAGGTCAGCATCAATCAGCTTCCCGCAGGAGCAGGCGTACCTTTTGTCCATTCCCACAAAGACAACGAAGAGATCTACGGCGTTCTCGCAGGCGAAGGAAAGGCTGTGATCGACGGGGAAGAAGTCCACATTGCCGCCGGAGACTGGCTCAAAATCGCCCCCGCAGCCAAGCGCCAGTTTTTTGCCGCCTCCCATTCCGGCATCACCTATGTCTGCATTCAGGTGAAGGAACATTCGCTGGGCGGCTTCACCGCAGCGGACGCTGTTGTGTATTAAACCAAAAAGCAGGCACGGCTGAGCGCTTTCAGCCGTGCTTTTTTGCTGCCCGAAAAGGCTCTCTTCGCCCGCCCGGCGGTCTTTGTTATCCGTTGCGCAATCGTTTTCTGATAAATCTTTATCTTATCTTTAAGTGCATTTTTTGTCTTTTGTTTTACAATAATAGCGGGCTTTGACCCGCCACCATTTCAACCAGGAGGAACATCATGAAGAACGCAAAACGACTTCTCTGCCTGCTGCTGTGCGCGCTGATGCTGCTCGCCGCGGCTGCCTGCTCCGCGCAGCCTGCCGCTCAGGAAGAGGAAACTCCCACCGCTGCCCCCGAAGCGACGGAAGTGCCTGCCGCCACTGAAGCGCCCGCCGAAGAAGGTCTGGTCTTTACCCCCGGCACTTACACCGGCACGTCCACCGGCCGCAACGGCCCCATGGAAGTGACCGTCGTCGTGGATGAAAACAGCATCCGGAGCGTCGAAGTCACCAGCCACAAGGAGACCATGACCCTGTCCGACGCTCCTGTGGAACAAATTCCCGCGCAGATCGTCAAGTATCAGACGCTGGACATCGACGCTGTCAGCGGCGCGACCCTGACCAGCTACGCCATCTCCCGCGCCGTGGCCAACGCCCTTGAAGGCGCGACCTCTTCCGACCTCTACCGCAAGGTGGAAAAGGAAGCGACCACTAATGCCGACACCGAAGCGGACATCGTGGTCGTGGGCGCCGGTTCCGCCGGCATGACCGCTGCCATCCGCGCGGCGGAAGCGGGCAAGAAAGTGCTCCTCGTCGAGAAACAGGGCTTCCTCGGCGGCGGCGACTCCATGTTCTCCTCCACCTCCATCCGCGCCGGCGGCTCCCGCCTCCAGACGGAAGAGGGGGAAAGCGCCGACGATTTCTACAACTACCTCGAAGCTGCCGCCCTCAAGTATCGACCCGACGTGTGCGACCTCGAAGCGCTGCGCATCTACGCCGACCGCTCCGGCTCCATCGTCGATTGGCTGATGGATCTGGGCGTGCCCTACGGCAAGGTGGTCAAGGCTTCCTTCTCCATCAAGATCGACGACGGTTCTGCTCCCGGCTCCCACAACATCAAGGCGCTGGCCAAGCGCGTGGAAGAACTGGGCATCGAATACCGCGTCAACACCAAGGCCACCGAGATCCTCATGGAGAACGGCACGGCTGTGGGCGTTCACGTTGCGGACAAGGGCGGCGAATACGACATCCGCGCCAAGGCCACGATCGTCGCCACCGGCGGCTATTCCAACAACACCGACCTCGTTGCCAAGTACGCTCCCCAGTGGCTCAACCGTCCCACCACCGGCGCTCCTTCCTGCACCGGCGACGGCATCCTCATGGCGGAAGCCATCGGCGCCAAGCTGACCAACATGGATCAGGTCAAGGCCAATGCCCTGTGCTACGTCAAGGACGGCGTGGGCATCTCCCTGACCGCTCTGACCTCTTATTCCGTCCTCGTCAACCACAACGGCGAACGCTTCATGGATGAAAACGCCGGCACCGTCGTCGGCCGCGCCACCGAGCTGATGAAGCAGCCCAACAACGAAGCCTATGTCATCTTCGACCAGACAGCCATCGACAATCTGGCGCTGATCTCCGGCTACAACGATTCCGGCTACTTCATGAAGGCCGACACGCTCGAAGAGCTGGCCGATCAGCTGGATGTGGACAAGGAGACCTTCCTTGCGACCATGGCCGCCTACAACGAAGAAGCCGCCAAGAGCACCGAAGCCGCTTATGAAGGCGACTCCCGCGAAGTGCTCACCGACGCGCCCTACTACGCTGCGCTGGTGACACCCTCCATGCAGAGCACCTACGGCGGCATCACCGTCGATCACAGCTGCCACGTGCTCGATGAGAACGACAACATCATCCCCGGCCTGTTCGCTGCCGGCGCCACTTCCGGCCACAGCTGCTGCGCGGGCGAGGTTGGCGCCGCGCTGATCGTCTGCTTCGTGTTCGGCGAGATCGCCGGTCAGACCGCTGCTGCCGAGATCGGCTAAGCGTCCCTTTCCAAACAGACAAAAATGCCCGGCAGAAACCGCTCTGCCGGGTGTTTTTATTACTTTTGAACCGGGCTAAGATAATCTCTTTTTCGCCGGGAAAAGCCGCTCTATTGTCAACATGCTATGTAACGGAGCTTAGGGTCTTGGCTCTCCCCCTGGGAGAGCTGTCGCCGCAGGGGACTGAGAGGCTCTTGGCTCTCCCCCTGGGAGAGCTGTCGCCGCAGGTGACTGAGAGGGTCTTCAGCCTTTTTATTGGGGAATCGCAAAACCTCCAAGCCAAGAACCGTCAGGAATTGAGAACGTTCCGCATCATAAGCAAGCCC
>JAEYFO010000186.1 GCA_023402915.1 Bacillota bacterium
GCGTTTCGTTCTCTGAAGTTGAATCGGATCGAAACAAACGAAAGCGCGCTCAGATAAATTTTGAAAAAACCCAAGGGAAGCCGGGGGTTTTGCGGACGGCTTTCTGCTGCATTTTCGGGAAAGAAAAGCGCTCCGGAGAAGCGGAAACTCCGGAGCGCAGGCATTTTGGAACCGATCCGCAGCGCGCGTCAGCAGGACTGGGGCTGGCGGGTCTTGGGCTGGTATTTCTGGCGGGCCTGTTCGACCTTCTGCCGTTCCGCCATGGGCGTGGGATAAAAGCCGCGGCTGTGCATTTCGCCGAACACCTCGAACTGGATGGCGTGCTCGTCGTTGAGCAGGCGCATCGCCGTGTCGCGCAGGTGCGCGTCGGCACATTCGTTGGCAAACAGATTGTAGTTGGCGGTGATGGTTTTTTCCGTGCTCAGGGCATCGGTCAGAAGCTCCTGATCGCCGTAATTTTGGGTATCGACCTGCATGAAGCTGCTCCTTTCGTCAGTTCAGATGGGAAAACAGGGCGTTGAAATGCCCCTGATGCCGCTCCGCGATCGCGCAGAATTTCTGCTTGAGCATCGGGTCGGCCGCCGCGTCGGAAAGCATATGGAATTTTTTGACTTCCTGCTCCTCCGCGCAAAGCATGTCGTTGAGAAAACTCAGTTCTTTTTCCGTCAGATTGGCCATATCGGCGCCTCCTTTTGTGGAATTCAGAAATAGCCTTTGCAGCGCGCGACGGGGAGATTCCCGGAAAAAGCTGGAATAGGAAAATTCTATATCAAAGAAAATATTTATTGGTTCAAGAACATAAAGTTCGGATATATTGGAATATTCGGAATAAAAACGGAAATAAAATGTTGAAAAAAGCTGATTTGCCATTGAATTTATCGAAAAAATGGAATACAATGTTTTCATTCGACAAAAAACAAAGGGGCGCGGGCGCGCCCGGAAAAACGAGGGTAGAAGAAGATGGAGCTGCTCAAGGAGCGAATTTTGAAGGACGGCGTGGTCAAGGCCGGCGGCATCCTCAAAGTGGACAGTTTTTTGAATCACCAGTGCGACATTCGCCTTTACAACGAGATGGGCAAGGAATTCCGGCGGCTGTTTCCGCAGGAAGTGACCAAGATCCTTACCATCGAAGCGTCGGGCATCGGCATCGCCTGCATTGCCGCGCAGTATTTCGACGTTCCGGTCGTCTTTGCCAAAAAATCCAAATCTCAGAATCTCGACGGCGCGCTCTATACCAGCGTCGTGCATTCCTTCACATATCAGAAAGACTTCACCATCACCGTTTCGAAAAAATTCCTTTCTCCCGGCGATAAAGTGCTCATCATCGACGATTTCCTCGCCAACGGGCAGGCGCTCCTCGGCCTTGCGGACATTCTTTCGCAGGCGGGCGCGGAGCTGGTCGGCGCGGGCATCGCCATTGAAAAGGGCTTCCAGGAGGGCGGAAAGAAGCTGCGGGCGCAGGGTGTCAACGTCCAGTCCCTGGCGACCATTTCCCAAATGGACGAAACGGGCGTTCAGTTTGCCGAATAAGGCGCGTATTTTTTCCAATTTGTTTTCCCTGGAGAAATCCAAGTTTCATTTCCCAACTTTATTTCATTTTCAGGAGGAGATTCCAATGAAGAAGCTGCTTGCTCTGCTGATGAGCGCCCTGCTGGTCTTTGCCGCTGTGGGCTGCTCCAGCCCCGCTGCGAACGACGAAGCCGCCGCCACCGACGCCCCTGCTGCGACCGACGCGCCCGCTGCCGAAACGACGGAAGCGCCCGCTCAGGCGGAAGGCGAAGCCGTGACCCTTGAGAACATCAAGGTCGGTTTCATCCACATCTCTGACCCCAGCGACGGCGGTTACACCTACAACCACGACAAGGGCACCCAGAAGATGCAGCAGACCCTCGGCCTGCGCGACGACCAGATCCTCAACAAGTACAACATTGCGGAGGACGGCTCCTGCGAGACTGCCATCAAGGAACTGGTGGACGCCGGCTGCAACATCATCTTCGGCACCAGCTTCGGTTTTGAATCCTATATGCTGGCCGCCGCTGCGGAGCATCCGGAGATCGAGTTCTGCCATGCGACCGGCTATCAGGCTGCCGGTTCCGGCCTCGCCAACATGCACAACTACTTCGGCGACATCTTTGAGGCCCGCTATCTCGCCGGCATCGCCGCCGGTCTCAAGACCCAGACCAACAAGATCGGCTACGTGACGGCCATGCCCTTCGCCGAGTGCATCAGCGGCTTCACTGCCTTCTATCTTGGCGCAAAGAGCGTCAACCCCGACGTGACTATGGAAGTCATGTACACCAACAGCTGGAATGACCCGACGAAGGAAGCGCAGGTCGCGCAGGCCCTCATCGACATGGGCTGCGACGTGCTCAGCCAGCACTGCGACTCCACCGCTCCCATGACCACCGCGGAAAAGAACGGCGTTTGGGGCTGCGGCTACAACTCCGACATGATCGCCGCTGCGCCCAAGGCTTCCATGACCTCCGCCGTGTGGGATTGGAGCATCTATCTGACCAAGGCCATCCAGTGCGTCGTCAACGGCGAAGCCATCCCCACCGATTTCTCCGGCGGCCTGGCCGAAGGCGTTGTGGGCCTGTCCGAGCTGAACAAGGACATCCTGCCTGAAGGCGCGGAAGAAGCCATCGAGAACGCCCGTCAGGCGATCATCGACGGCAGCCTCCAGGTGTTTGCCGGTCCCCTTGTGGATGTGGACGGCAACACCGTCGTGGCCGAAGGCGAAGTGTTCGTCGAGCCCCAGAGCGCTCCTTCCTGGACGCACATCATTCAGGGCATTCACGTCAACTAAATAGTCGGCGTTCCTGCCAGAAAAGAGTGGGGGCTTTGACCCTGCTCTTTTTGAGCAGAACGCCATCGACCGGCTGACCGGGGCGCATGAGCGCGGGAGCGGAAGGCGGCGCGTGCAGCGATGTTTGAGCGCAGCTGCCGGATGGGTTCGGGCGCGGCATGTGCCTTTGTGAACCGGCCGAAAGGGCTGGAACGTTTGAAAAGCCGTCCATAGGAGGGGCGGCCCGGAACGTTTGAAAAGTTTTGAAAATTGAAAAAGTTTGAATTGGAACGTTTGAAATTTTGAAAAACGGAGGAAGGGGAATTTGACACAGGAAGCACCCTATGCCATTGAGCTGAGGAACGTCACCAAGACGTTCGGCTCCGTTGTGGCAAACGACAAGGTCGATCTGACGCTGCGGCGCGGGGAAATTCTGGCGCTGCTGGGCGAAAACGGCTCCGGAAAAACGACGCTGATGAACCTGCTTTCCGGCATCTATTACCCGGACAGCGGCGAAATGTTTGTGGACGGGGAACCGGTCGCCATCCGCTCGCCCAAGGACGCTTTTGCGCTGGGTATCGGCATGATCCACCAGCACGTGCGTCTGGTGGACGTGCTGACTGCGGCAGAAAACATCGTGCTGGGTCTGCCGGGCGGCGTGTGCATCGACCGCAAGGCGCTCAATGCGAAAATTACGGAGCTGAGCGAAAAATACGGCTTCGAGCTGGATCCGGAAAAGAAAATTTATAACA
>JAEYFO010000196.1 GCA_023402915.1 Bacillota bacterium
CCCCAAACCCCTTCAAAAAGCTTTCAAAGAAAAGGGAAAAACAAAGGCGAAAGGTTTCCCTTCTGATAGGGAGGAAAAAGAGAGAGGCAGAGCCGGGAGGTTTCTCTTCTGATGGGGGAAAGAGAGAGACAAAGCCGAAAGGCTTCCCTTCTGACGGGGGAAAAGAGAGAGACAGAGCCGAAAAGGCTTCCCTCCCGATGGAAAAAGAAAAGAAACAGCAGAGCCACAGCAGAGCCACAGCGGTTCCCTTCTGACGGGGAAAAGAGCATTTTTCAATTCCGAACTACGAATTCCGAATTCCGAATTTTGTAAAACAGACATTGCATTCTTTCGCCCGCCGTGTCATGATGAAGGAAACAGAACATGCAGCGCGCCGGTTCGCCGCCTGCAACGAAAGGAGCACACCATCATGGGAAGGAACTATTGCGGCATCCCGTACACGGCCGATCTGCAAAACGGCCCGCGGCTGGACGTCTTTTTGCCGGAAGAGGGCGAGGGGCCTTTTCCGCTGGTGGTTTGTCCCCAGCTGGAAGAGGGGAACGGCGAAAGCGGCGAGCGGATGCTCGAAGGGGGCTATGCCGTGGCGAAGGTGCGGCTTTCCGCCCTTTCTCAGGCGCGCTTTCCCGCCCAGATGAAGGAATTCCGCTGCGCGCTGCGGTTTTTGCGGGCGCACAGCCAGTCGTTTTTCCTCGACCGAGAGCATTTTCTCCTTTGGGGCGCGGGGCTGGACGCCTATCTTTGCGCGATGCTTGCTTTGACCATGGGCAGCGCGGAATTTGACGATCTGACGCTGGGCTACCCCAACGAGCCGGACAGCGTGCAGGCCGCCGTGCTCAAGGACGGCGTGTACGATCTTTCGGGGCTGCTTCGCCGGGACGGGGCGGGCGCGCAGGCGTTTTTGGAGAAGCTGTTCGGCACGGCAAAGAACGAGGCGTCTTTCGAGCATTACGATCCGCTCCATCTGGTCAGCCCGGACGCGCCGCCGGTGTTTTTGCTCCTGAGCGCGGACGCGCCCGCCGAAACGGCCAACCAGAGCGAGACGTTCCATCAGGCGCTGCGCCGCGCCATCGGCGAACAGTGCGCGCTTCATTCTCTCCCCGCCGGGCAGCGGGGCTGGTTCACCGCCGTGGGTGAAATTTATGCGTTTCTGGCGCGGTATCTGCCGTAAAAAGCGCGAAAGAAAAGCGTGAAAGATCGTGTAATATTATGAAACGACGAGCTGCCGTCCGGGTCTGGGCGGCGGCTTTGTTTTTGGGGAGGGCAGGAGAAACGCGGCCGCCGGGGCGGGGCGGCGTTGTTTTTCTTGTGCGCCGGGGCGGGAAAAGTTATAATGCGAATAAGGCCGGTTTTGAAAAAACCGGGGGAATTTTGGAAAAAAGCGAAGAAAAACGAAGAAAAGCCGAAAAAGCTGCAACGGTTTTTCCGGCTGCATCGTATAACAGACGAGCTGGGATTTCGGCTCGGGGAGAGGAGGGAACAGCGTTGCTGTTTGTGTTGGCGCTGGCGGAATTCGGCGAGGATACCATGACGCCCGAGGCGCTCTCTGCGCTGATCGACCGCTACGGCCAGAGAGTCCTGCGCACCGCCTATTTTTACCTCAAGGACAAACAGCGGGCGGAGGACGTCTGTCAGGAAGTGTTTCTCAAGCTCTTCCGGCTCAACCGCACGTTTGAATCCGACGAACATGAAAAGGCGTTCGTGCTGCGGATGACCATCAATCTTTGCAAGGATCAGCTCAAGAGCTTCTGGTTCCGCCGGATCGTGCTGGACGAGACGAAGGAGCCGCAGGGGCGCGTGGAGGACATTGCCGAGCAGGTGGCGGATGACGAGATGCGCCGCGCGCTGTTTGACAAGGTCATGGAGCTGCCCGAGAGCTTCAAGTCCGTGGTGGTGCTGTATTATTACGAGGGCTTCAACACCCGGGAGATTTCCGAAACGCTGGGGATCCCCGACGCGACGGTGCGGAGCCGTCTCAAGCGGGCGCGGGAGCGCCTGCTCAAAGAGCTCAAAGGAGGTGAGGCGTATGCGTGACGAACAGCTTGAGAGGCTGCTTTCGGACTTTCGCGCCATTGCCGACGAGCAGATGAAGGATCTGATGCTGACGGAAGCGCGCAAGGAGCGCATCCTTCGCGCCTGCCTTTGTCCGGAAGCTGAAAAACAAAACGAAAAACAGAGCGAGAAGGCCGTTCCCTTCTGGAAAAGAGGGAGCGCCCTTCGAAAATGGGGCACGGCCGCCGCGGCTGCCGCCGTGCTGCTGGTGGCCGTGCTGGGCGGGGCAAAGGTGTTTTTGACCGGCGCGAAGAACGCCTATCAGGAACAGACCGCCGGCGAGGTAGCGGACGAAGCGCCGGAAGAAGCGCCGCCGCAGGCGGTGGAAAAGCCGGAGGACAAGGGGCCGGAGTCCTTCTTTGCGGCGGAAACGCCCGCTGCGCCCGAACCCACGGAGGATGAAACGGCTGCCGCGGCAGGGGAGAGCGTGGAAGCGGAGCCGCCGGCGGACGCCCCTGCCGAAGCGCCTGCGCCGCAGCCCACCGCCCGGCCGCAGAGCAGCCAGAAACCGACGGAAGCAACAGCCGCGGCTTCGGCCACGGCTGCGCCGGAGGAGAACGGGCTGGATTCGGCAGAGGACGCGGCGGAGGACGAAACCGCCGAGCGGGAGGACGGCGACGCCTCCGAGGAGGACGCGGTGGAAGAGGAAGCTGTGGCGGAGGAGCCCATTGTTCCTGCGCCGGACGGCGTGAGCGGCGGCGTGGGCGTTCCCACCGTGCCGCCCATGGCGGATGAGCCCTCCGAAGGGAGCGCCATCTATCCCGGCGCGGCGCGCTATCTTTCCGCCCGGATCGTCAGCTGTGAAACGGTGAAACTCTCCCTTGCGGGCGGAACGCCCCTTGCGGAAAAGGCGGCGCGGACTGTCCAAAGCGGCGAGGAAGCGGCGGTTTTTGCAGAGGAAGAGCCGGTGGAAGAAGAGCCGGAACGGGCGCAGAGCCAGCCGGCCTGGCAGGAGAACCTTTCCTGCGGCACGGTGGAAGGCGATGTCCTCGTGCTGCATGTGGCGACGGTGACGGTCGATCTGGTGCACTGGGGCGAATACATCTCCCCCGGCACGCTCCTGAAGGTCATCGTGCCCGCCCCGCTCGAAAGCGGCCAGAGCGTGACGCTGATCCTTGCGCCCGCCCGGCCACAGACCGGCCCCAACCCGGGCATTCCCCTGCGGGTCGATCTGGCCGCGCCGTGGTATGTGCTGGGCTTCACCGGCAATAGCGCCGAGGAGATCGACGCCGTGACGAAGGCGCTGGAATAAAGGCGCAGCTTCGTTCAGGGGCGGTCAGCCCTTCCCTTGAAAGCGGGAGATCGTGCGCCAAATTACACAGAACAGAAACCCTGCCGTCCTCAAAAGGCGGCGGGGTTTTTGCCGTTGAAAGACACGGCGGGGTTGAAAAGAGCAGCGAGAAGGAGGAGCGCGTGCCGCGGGATCGCCGCTGCGGCAGGGGTGTAAGCTGTTTTGCAGAAGGAGTTGCAGCGGAGGCTTTCGGCGTTTCGGATCAGCGCGCTTTGATACGCTTTGAGAAGCGCATGGTAGACTTCGGGAAATAGTACCATCCTTCCGGATGGAGGGCACGGGTGTTGCTGCTGAGTGTTAAACGTTCCGTTTTGATTCTCCCTTTGACGCGGCATATGCCGGACTCGTTCCGCCGCCTGCGCATGTTAGAAGGATCCCCGCTGTTCTGTCCAAAACGAAAAACCACATCGGCTTCCCCTTTCCGGAGCGGCCGGTGTGGTTTTTGTTTTTTTGATGCAGATTGCAGCGTGCCGGGAAAGCGCGGCGTTACATGGCGATCCAGCCAAAGGCGTTGGCGATGGAGCTGATGAGAATGATCGCCGCAAAGACGGGGCAAAGGAAGCGGATCATGGCGTTGAAGATCTTTCTTCTGCGGAAAGCCTTGCCGTCCAGGGTGACCTCCTGCGCGATGCGGTCCGCGCCCACCACCCGGGAAATGAGGATGCAGCTGGCAATGGCCGCGATGGGCATCATGACGGAATTGGTCAGGAAATCGAAGAAATCCAGAAATTGCATTCCAAGAATGCTTACGTTGGCCAGCGGGCCGTAGCCCAGGCTGGACAGGCTGCCCAGGGCGACCATGGACACGCCCATGATGGCGGTGGATTTGCTGCGGCTCCAGCCCATCTCGTCCTGCAGGGTGGAGACGGCGCTTTCGGTCAGCGCGATGGAGCTGGTCAGCGCGGCAATGAGCACCAGCAGGAAAACGGCGACGCCGATCACCGTGCCCAGGCCCATGGAATCAAAGACCTTGGGAAGGGTGATGAACATCAGCGACGGGCCGGCCTTCAGGGCGGCCGGGTCGCCGCCGGAGAAGGAGAACACCGCGGGGATGATCATCAGGCCGGCCATAATGGCAATGGCCGTGTCAAAGACTTCCACGTTGCGGGTGGAGTCCTCGATGGAAATGTTTTTTTTCATGTAGGAGCCAAAGGTGATGAGAATGCCCATGGCAATAGACAGAGAATAGAACATCTGCCCCATGGCGGAGACCACCGT
>JAEYFO010000251.1 GCA_023402915.1 Bacillota bacterium
GCGGTGGGTGCAGCACCGATCGCCGCAACACTATCGCCGCTGAGGTGCAGGTCATCACTGGCGGCGCTTGGGCTTTCACCGTCAGAACCGGACTCGGTTCCGATGATGGGAAGCGGCAGGCGCTCGCTTTCTCTATCCAGTGTGCCGCAATTTTCCGGCCCGACGACCTGATACTTAATTTCCACTTCTTCAGGCGACTCCATTTGTTCTACATACAGTGGGCAGCCCTCTTGGTGCGCTTCTCCCTCGGCGGGCTTGGGATCGCAGGTGCAGACGGGGGCTTCATACAACGGACAGCCCTCCGTATGCGTGCCGTCGGCGCTGCCACAGGTGCAAGTGTTTTCCGGCTCTGCGGGGGCTTCAGGTGCGACATACAGCGTGCAGCCTTCCTTATGCGTGTTGTCCGTCGTGCCGCAGGTGCAAGTGTTTTCCGGCTCTGTGGGGGCCTCCGGATTCACCGGGTCTGCCAGCTCGTTTTGATCCTCTTGCTCCCCCGGTGCGGGAGCCGGGGTTTCCTCTTCCCCGGACATGAGCGTAACACCGCTGCTTGCGACTTCCTGATCGATGGCGACCGCAAGGGTGCCGGGAAGCGCTATACTGACGAGCAGCATAAGGCTGATCAGCAGCGTGATGACTTTTTTGCTTCTCATATGCTCTCGCCCTCCTTACGCTTTCGGCCAGCCCTGCGCGTCCATGACGGTCGCGCCGTTGTTGGCGGTCTGTACGGCCTGTGCGAAAACATCCACCGTCGCCGTCGCGTTTTGGTACTCGTTGCCCATATCGGCCTTGAAGGTCACGGCGGTGAAAATCGGCGCAGTGACTTCTCCGGGCTTCAAGGCTGCATTATAATAAAGATAGCCATCTTTCTCCGTCCAGTCGGCGCTGTTGCGTGTCAACTCCACCAGAGACGTATCGGGCGTAACGCCCTCGACCTTGAGCACGATATTTTTGTCCACCTTCACCCGCACCCACGCATCAGACGCGCCGGTGTTCTTGATCTCCGCGATCTTGGTGACAGTGGTGTTGGGCATCACGCCGGTCAGATCCTTAAATGGCGTGGTTTTCGCCTCGTCCGCCCATTCCTGCACCGCGATCTCTACGCCGCCCGTGGTGATAACATTGTGCGCCGTACCCTCGGAGGTAAAGAAAGCAAAGGTTCCGGCGGCAAGCGTGGCGACACAGATGGCCAGCACCGACAGAATCAAGAGTTTTCGCTTCATTGTCCCTCCTCCTCTCAGATTGTATTGGAAAAATCCTCGCCCGGATCAAAAAACGAAGCTGCATGGCTTTATCAGGCCATATGAGAACATCCGGAGCTGGCCGGGTGCTCTCATATGGTCTGCGCCCCGAAGGGCGTAGACCATGGGATCGGAAAGTTCGCTCTGTTACTTAAATGCAGCCCAAGCTGCGGCAGCGTCTGCAAAGCCCTCGGCCTGGATGGCGTCGGCCTCGACCAGAACGTTCAGGGTCATGGTGTCACCCGTTGCAGTGATGGCGCCGGCATCGATGGCCTTCTGGACATCAGCGCTGGTAGCATCCTTGTTGATGCCGATGAAGTTCCAGACGTTCCACTCAGTCATCTTGCCAGCAGCCAGAGGCTCGGTGCGGGTGAAGGTGTATTCATCGTAGATTACGCCGTCCTTGGTAACACCGCCCTTAACAACGACAGGCCAGGTTTCACCCTTTAGGCCGTGCTGGAATTCGCCGCAGGTCAAGGACGTGCCGCACCACTGGTTGGTGATCACGCCGCCATCCTTTACGGCAACAAAGTCATTGTTGGCTGCGGAGGGGATCATGACGCGGATGCGGATGTAAGCGTCGTTCGCGCCGGTGTTGACCACATAGGGGCACTTGGCAACCCCGCGGCCGGGAACCATGTTCTTGCCCTTCACGGCCAGATAGTCGGCCTGATAGGTCTCGGCATCGGCCTTGATTTCGTCATCGGTAAACATCGTGTGACCCGTGGTGACATAGTTCATGTTGTCGTCAGCGGTCACCTTATGGGTGGGGTCGGGGATGGAGGTATCGCCGGAGTTGTCGTTGCCTTCGCGGTGGTACTTGGACTCGATCAGGTCGATGCTGACGTTACCGACGGTGAACGTATTCGTTGCGGACTTCGTGTCGGTGAAGTACGCCAGGGATGCGCCCACGACGGCGATGGCAACGAGCGCCACGCACAGGAAGATTGCAGACAGTTTCTTTTTCATGGTTGCCTTGCTCCTTTTATGTAGTATGATATTGGTTCTGCGCCGCGCGCAGATGGGAAACTTGTTGACGCAGCCTATCAAAAAAGCCACGTGCCGTGCAAAAGGCAATTACGCCTGTGCGTCGAATGCGGCGAAGGCCGCCTTGGCATCCGCAAAGCCCTCGGCCTGGATGGCGTCAGCCTGCACCAGAACGTTGACGGTCATGGTGCCATCTTCCGATACCAGGATCGCGCCTTTATCGATGGCTTTCTGGATGTTCGCGCTGGTAGCCTCATCCGCAATACCGATGTAGTTCCAGACGTTCCATTCGGTCATCTCACCGGGCTTCAGCGGCTCGTTGCGGATGAATGTATAAACATCGTATCCTACGCCGTTTTCATCCACATAGCCTCTGCCGGTAGCATCAATAAACGGATTGTACGTCGTTTTGTCATTGTGCATAAACTCGCCGCTGGTGATGGCGGTATTGCAGAACTGGCTTTCGATCACGCCGCCGCTGCGAGCCTGCCAGTAATCGCGGTTCGCATTGGAGGGGATCATCACACGGATGCGGATGTAAGCGTCATTCGCGCCGGTGTTGACGACATAAGGGGACTTGGCAATGTTCTTGCCGGGAACCATGTTCTTGCCCCGCTCGCCGATGTAGGCGGAGTAATTCGCAGCATCCGTCTTGATCTCTTCATCAGTGAAAATCGTAGCGCCGTCGGAGACATACTTCATGCCGTTCGCGGTCTGGGTAGGAGCCGGAATAGAGGTGTCGCCGGAACTGCCGGATCCCTGACGGTGGTATCTGGACTCGATCAGGTCGATCTTGACGTTACCGACGGTGAACGTATTCGTTGCGGACTTCGTGTCGGTGAAGTACGCCAGGGATGCGCTCACGACGGCGATGGCAACGAGCGCCACGCACAGGAAGATCGCAGACAGTTTCTTTTTCATGGTTGCTTCGCTCCTTTTATGTAGTATGATATCGGTTCTGCGCCGCGCGCAGATGGGTGATCAGGGGTTGGTGGCAGCAACATCAACCTTTGTCCATGCGTCAGCCGCCGTGTCAATACCGTCCCTTTGAACAGCGTAGGCCGTGACGGTCAGGGCGGGCTGGGAGGATCCTTCGACAATGCTGTTGACTTCGGTCTTGGTCAGATTCTCGCTGACGGTGACAACACCGTATGGGTAACTATCGTTACCTTTGAGGACGTAGAAGCAGGTATCAGCAGTCACAGCACCGACTTCGCGGTAGTAGACGTTATCAACGCCTTCCACTCCTTCGAGTTTCTTCCAGCCGTTCTCGCCGTCAATGACAGCATAGGAAACCTTCTTCATCATGTTGTCCGTTTCCGTAAATGTCGGCCAGTTTGCTTCGTCCACCCTTACAAACAGCCAGCAGGCTTCGGAGTTGGCCTTGACCGTCACCTTTGGATCTTTCTCGATGTCAATGCCGGGGATAATCTTGGCCTGCATGCTTTCAGGCTTTGTCTCGGTCAGCTCGATGTTGATGTCTCCGTAGGTGAACGTACTGACAATGGGATCGCTCTTGGTTGCCAACCATGCAGCCGTTCCACCCACTGCACAGCCGATTACCAGCACCAGCGCCAGCACGGCGATGAAGGTTTTTCCGCTCACGCTGCGGCAGCAATGTTTTCCTTGACGCCTCATTTTCCTTTCCTTCTTTCTTCGGGCGTTTGCGATCGGGTCTTTATTTCAACAGGCAGTAGAATCGAATCGGTTCCACCTCAGCTGCTGGAATCGTGTGTCAAGGATCGACAGTCTTACCGAAGGTGGCCGTCCACGCGGCAGAAGCGGTATTAAAGCCATCCTTCTGTACGGCGTAAGCGGTGACGGCTACCTTCGCGTCGCAGCTACCCCAGCTCCCTACGTCGTTCGCGTTATCGGCAATCTTAAAGGTACTGAACACAGCAAAGTCGGAGCCTGCGCTGCTCTTGGCGTATTCCCTGTAATACACATTGGCTGCGCCTTCAAGAGTCGTCCAGCCGTTGGCCTTGATCTGGTCATCAATTGTCTTGTACCCGCCCTCTTCTGCAGCGGAAGCGGCTTCATAGCCGGCAATGCCGTTTTCGACCTTCACGAAGATATAACTGTCCTCGCTCACAGCATCCACATGAATGGTGCGAGCCTTAGTGTATGTATGGCCGGGCATCAGAATATGGTCATTCTCGTCCACGGGAGCACTGGTGCTGCGCGCCCTCATGCCGCGCTTGCCCGCGCTGCCCTCGTCCAGGGTGATATTGACCTGTCCGATGGAGAACGTATTCGTCTCCGTGTCCTGCACGGCCAGATACGCCACCGTTCCCAGTGCCGAGGCAATAGCCAGCAGCATCGCACAAAGAATCAGGAGCAGAACTTTATTTCCTGTTTTCATTTCCGAAAATCTCCCAAGAAATTGTTATATAGGGAACCTTCGGCATTGCCTTTGTCATTCCGGCCGCGCGGGCGATTCTTCGTCCGTCGATTCCGTTTTGCCCGCACCCGGTTTCTTCTTTTTGTCCTTTCCGTCCGCGAAAATATCCGGAATAAACGCCAGCAGCAGAAGCACCGCACCTGCGGAGATGGCGATGTACATGCCGGGTGGGTGCTCGATATAATCCGCGATGTAACCCAGATACGGGATGGAAAATATCGGCGTCCCGATCACATTTTTATAATGTACCAGCCCGCCGTCCTCAGCCTCGTTGGCGTCGCCCTTGGTACGAAAGCGGAGCACGGTGGGATCTTCCTCGTCTGGGACGATGCCCACGACGCGGTGGGTGGCCACGGTATTCTCGTCCAGCATAAACGTAATAGGCTGTCCCTCTGTTATGGTGTAGGGGTCTACCTCTTTTACATAGATCAGCGAACCGGTGTGATAGGTCGGTTCCATAGAGCCGGACAGTACGGTGAATACCTGCAAGCCCACGACCCTTGCGCCCACCAGCAGCAGCGCCAGAATCACCACCAGCGCAACCAGAACAGTGCTGATCACATTCCAGATTTTTTTGAGAGATTTGTTCATATCGCTTCTTTCCCTCTTCCCCTAAAGCTTTTGTCAGCAGCAGACCGACCCCGTTTGGCAACGCGCCGCGCGTTCTTATCGTGGAGTTCGCCACTCCATGTATATTCATACACGCATTTTTCAGGGAAATCTTAGCACTTAGAATCCGAAAAATCAATAGGCCGATGCTGATTTAATTGCAAAAATGGAAATTGATAGTTGTATTCAGGTCATCAGGCAGTAAATTTCTTTTTATGGGCTCCGTAGAGGGCCTGTGCGCAGTCAAAAGAGCAGTCGGAAAAGCTCGGCTGCTGCGAGTACAATAGGCTTGGCTTTTTTAGTCACCACATTTTTGAGGAGGTCTTACCAATGTCATCTGACAGACGCCTGCACGGATTATTTTGAGAAATACTGAACAGGTACATCGGTTCAGCTATGCCTGCATATAGCGAAAAAATCGCCCACGCTGACAATCACGCAGTTGTTAGAGCGGGTCTTTTTTAGAGAGAGCATGCTCCGCGCCGGGCAGGCGGAAGGCTTTCAAGTGTGCAAACAGCACCCAGTCCAAAAAGAACGTATCCCACGCGCCGACGATGACGAGCAGCAGCGCCGCAAAGCCCGCCCCCTGCCAGAATGTTCTGGCACCGGCCGGGATCGCGCCGCCCGTCAGCATTGCCGTGAACAGCACGATGCCAAGGCTTTTATCGCGATGGTTCGCCCGCTCAGCGGCGCGGTGGGAATGCGCTTATGCGTTTTGAAATACTCCTCCTGAAAGTCCGGCGGATAGTTGTGAACGCCCAATTCCGGGTGTTTGATAGTCGGGATCATTACGATCGCCGTAAACAGCGCGGTGAACACAATCGCTTCCAGTCAGACAGTACTCCAGATCGTTCTTTTTCCCTCCGAATTTTTTAATGTTTCTTTTGGTTAGCAAGAGCTAACTTCATGACCCTTGAAAAGCCGCCTGTGCGGCAGCTTCTTTTCATTTCGTCAAATTCGAGTTTGCTTTTCAGGGGCGCAGCGCTGGGCGTTTCCCCTGAAAATTTACTTTTGGGCGCAAACCGGCCAAAGAGCCGCTTTTCTTTTAGCGCGGCGCTTCGTTCTTTTTCAATCGTTTCCCCCCAAATTCTTCCGGTTTCTCCCGCTTGCAGGGGGCAATTTCCCACTTTTAGAAAAACAGAGCATGCGCCGTTTCGACGGCGCTGTTCTGCCCCGCTTCAAAAAGGCAGCGCCTTCCCCGCTTCCCCTCAGCACCGGGCGGCGCGGCGCACCAGCGGGCAGAAGCTTCCTCTCTCCCCGGCGCTTTCGCAGCCATGGCGCGCAGCATAGCGGCAATAGTACGACAGCAGCTTCCGCCTGCCCTCCTTGGCGTCCACCCCATAGGAGACAGAAATGGCGCAGGCGGCATGTTGTTCCGGACAAAATCCACGCAGCAGACGATATTCCCGTTCTTCCAATCGAAACGCCTCCCCTCTTTTTCAAAATTATAGCACGTCCGTTTCCCTTTGGAAAAGGAACTCGCCGCTTTCTCCAAATTTCGATGAGATACGGCAAAAAATGCTCTTCTTTTCGCGAATCGTCCGCAAACCCTCCGCCCCTCTTGCGAAAAAAACCTTCCTCCCCCGCGCCGTCTCTCCAAAAAACTTACCTGCCGTCCTTTCTGAACACGGTTTGCGGCGTGCCGCACTGCTCATTTTCCAAATTTCAAATTTCAAATTTCAAACCTTTCCCGCGTTCCTCGCTTTGGCAGGGAATTGGGACAAAAATTCTCTTTTGCGCGGTCTATTCGGCTGGAATTGTGGATATGCTACTACCAAAGAGGTGAGAGCATATGATGAAAGTAACGCAATCCTCCAACCGGCAGCCGCCCGTACAGCAGGACGACCGCAAGCCCCCTTCTCCGGCAGGCCGCTTTTTCGCGTCCATCGACTGGGTGCGGCTGCTCGTCTGCCTGACCATTCCGCTGGCGGCAGGCGGCATTGCGGGAGCGCTGCTGGGGCAGAGCATGGAACGGTACGAACCGCTGCGAAAGCCGGCGCTCGCGCCGCCCGGCTGGCTGTTTCCGCCGGTTTGGATCGCCCTGTATGCCCTGATGGGCGTCGCGCTGTATCTGACCAGTACGTCCTGCCCGCCGGAATACCGGAAGGAACGCGCCCGTGCGTATGCGGCCTTTGGCGTGCAGCTGGCGCTCAATCTCCTCTGGCCGGCGGTGTTTTTCTTTCTGGAACAGCCCGCCTGGGCCGTGGCGGTGATCCTGGCGCTGATGCTGGCCATTGCCTGGACCATGGACCGCTTTGCCCGCTGCAACGCTCTTTCGGCGCGGCTGCTGATCCCCTATCTGGTTTGGACTGCTTTTGCGGCCTATCTTAACATCGGCATCGCGCTGCTGAACTGAGAAAAGCTGCGCCGTCCCGGCGGCTCCTGCCGCAGGAAATTCCGTCTCAGGCGGCGATTTCCCGGCGGGAGCTTTTTTCCGCCGCATCGGAGCAGGCAAAACCAAAAACTCCACGATTTTTTCAGAACATTTTGTTTGACAATATGATACAATAAGAAAAAACCTTCCGGAACGAAGGAGGGGCCTGGCTCATGCAAAACGACGAGCTGTTGATCCGCCGCGCCAAACGGGGCGACGAAGCGGCGTTTGAGGCACTGATCGTGCAGCAGCAGGGGCGGCTGTACAATGCGGCGCTGCGCACCATGCGCAACCGTGACGCCGCGGGCGACATGCTGCAAGAG
>JAEYFO010000220.1 GCA_023402915.1 Bacillota bacterium
TGCCATGGATGCGTTCCATTCCTCCATCGCTTTTGACAGCCGCCTGTATCACGAGGACATCCACGGCTCCATGGCCCACGCCGCCATGCTGGGAAAACAGGGCATCATCCCGCAGGAGGACGCCGACGCCATCATCGCGGGGCTGGAGGGCATTCTTGCCGACATCGAAGCGGGCAAGGTGCATTTCGCCGTGGACGCGGAGGACATCCACATGAACGTGGAAAAGCTGCTCATCGAACGCATCGGTGAAGCGGGCAAGCGCGTCCACACCGGCCGCAGCCGCAACGATCAGGTGGCGCTGGACATGCGCATGTACATGAAGTCCGCCGTTGTGGCCGTGCGGGAAAAGCTCATTGCGCTCGCCAACGCGCTGCTTGAGACCGCCTCCGCGCACACGGAGACCTTCATGCCCGGATATACCCATCTGCAAAAGGCGCAGCCCATCACCCTCGCCCATCATCTGCTGGCCTATTTTGAGATGTTCTACCGCGACATCTGCCGCCTGACAGACTGCTACGGCCGCACTGACGTGATGCCGCTGGGCTCCGGCGCGCTGGCCGGTTCCACCTATCCGCTCGACCGGCAGTTCGTGGCCGACCGGCTGGGCTTTTCCGCCATCACACGCAACAGCCTTGACGGCGTGTCCGACCGGGATTTCTGCATCGAATTCTGCGCTTGCGCGTCCATGGTCATGATGCACCTTTCGCGCTTTTGCGAAGAGCTGATCCTCTGGTCGAGCGACGAATTCCGCTTTGTGGAAATGGACGACGCCTATTCCACCGGCTCTTCCATCATGCCGCAGAAAAAGAACCCCGACGTGGCGGAGCTGATCCGCGGCAAGACCGGCCGGGTCTACGGCGATCTGACCGCTCTTTTGACCGTCATGAAGGGCATTCCGCTGGCCTATAACAAAGATATGCAGGAAGACAAGGAAAACACCTTCGACGCGGTGGACACCGTGCTGGCCTGCGTGGATATGTTCACCCGGATGTTCACCACGCTCAAATTCCGCACGGACAACATGCGCGCCGGCGCGCTCAAGGGCTTCACCAACGCCACGGACGCGGCGGATTATCTCGTCAAAAAGGGAATGCCCTTCCGCTCGGCGCACGCCGTCATCGGCGCGCTGGTGCTCGACTGCATCAAGCACAACAAGGCGCTGGAGGATCTCACGCTCGAAGAGCTTCGCCAGTACAGCGGCCTGTTCGGCGAAGACGTTTACGCCGCCGTTTCGCTTGAAACCTGCGTCGACGACCGAAACCTGCCCGGCGGCCCTGCACCCGAAGCGACGAAGGCCCATATCGCCGCCGGAAAAGCGCTGCTCGCCGCCCTTCCCGTCCTGGGAAAATAAGCGATTTGGCGCATAAGCCGTTCTCCTTTTCCGCACCCTAACGGTATGCACCCATACGTGCGGGAAAGGAGAACGTTCATGAAATCCACAAAGCGCAACAGCCAAAACGAACAGCATCGCAGCATGCGCCCGGAACCCCAAAGCACGCCCCGCGAAAAGGCGGAATTCGGCGACATCAGTCTGGAAGAGCAGTATATGCTCGCCGCCAGCGGCCGCTATGACGATCTGAGCACCGCGCCCGTCGCCAGCCCCGCGGAGGCCGACGGTCGCCTTCCGCAGATCAGCGACGAAACGGCCCGAAACCTCGTCCGCGAGACGAACGGAAAACCGCTTCGCCCCCGGCAGAAGTAGCTCTGCGCGCTTCTGAGAGGGACGCAGGCAGAAAAAAAGGCACCGTGCTCTTTCAAAGCGTCCGGCGCTCCCGCGGCACAGCAGGCTCTTGTGCTGTTTTCCAGTTTTCGGCTCTGCCGCTTTGCATGGTTTTTCTTCACAAAAGAGAAAACCTGCGCAGCCGCTTTGCGCGATGCAGCTTCTCATCGCGACTTTGGCTCCGCGCCCTCAAAGGAGGCATTTTTATGCTGGAACAATCCAAGATCGACCGTATCAACCATCTGGCCAAAAAGGCCAAAGCCGAGGGGCTGACTCCCGACGAAGCCGACGAGCGGCAGGCGCTGCGCGCCGAATATCTGGCGGCCGTCCGCACCCATGTGCAGAATACTCTCGATAATGTCCGCATCGTTGAAGAGGACGGCTCCCATACGCCGCTCAAAAAGAAGGAAAAGCCCCTCAGCTGACCGGCAGCTTCATTCAAAAGCAGCAACGCAAAAGTACACAGAAACGGCAGGAAGGTTCGCCGCCTCCTGCCGTTTTTGTTTGCTTTTTGAAATTTTCAACCCTGTTTTTTATGCGCCGCGCAAGTCTGTCCGCCGGCCAGAGGATTTTCGGCTTGCTGTTTTTCCAATTTTTTGACCCTTAGGGAAAAGTCCTTTGGGCGAGCCTTGATTGGAACTCCGCTCAAAATTCCGTTCGTCTTTTCAAAACAGCCGCCAAACCTGCCGCCCTTTTCTTTTGGAAAAATGCCGTCCCCCTCTTCCGCTCATTCCCTTTTTTCAAAAACAGCAAAAAGGAGCGCGCTTCTGCCGCCCCCAATTTCCTTTTGCCCCCTGATGCAGCGCCGCGTTGATTTTTCCGTTCCCCGCCTGCGAAAGCTCCCGCCGCACCTCGAAATCGTCCGGGATCGTACCGCGGGTGTATCCGAAACCCAAAAGC
>JAEYFO010000304.1 GCA_023402915.1 Bacillota bacterium
GCCACCGGGCTGTCGATGCCGCCGGAAAGCAGCAGCGCCGCCTTGCCGTTCGACCCGGCGGGCATGCCGCCCGAGCCGGGGATCTCGCCGGTATAGAGGTAGGCGTGTTCGCGGATCTCAAGGCCGAAGGACACGTCCGGATGATGCACGTCCACCGTCAGGCCGGGCACCCGCTCAAGGAGCACGCCGCCCAGCTCCGGCGCCATCTGCGTGGAGTTCATGGGGAAGGTTTTGTCCGAACGTCGGGCAAAGACCTTGAACGTGCAGCTGCCGCCGCGCTTTTCGGCCTCCGCGCGCATCATCTCGGCCGCATGGTCGCAGATCACGTCCCAGTCTTTTTCCACTTCCCGGGCAGGGCTGACCGAATAAATGCCGAACACCCGCGTCAGCCGGTCAATGATGTCCTCTTCCATCGCTTCCGGATAGTCCTCAACATAAAAGCGGCCCTGCGCCGTTTTCAAGGAAGCGCCCGTTCCGCTGAGCGCATGGCGGATGTCCTCCGCCAGCATCCGGATGAAAAAGGGACGATTCTGTCCTTTGAGATGAATTTCGCCGTAGCGGATCAAAAGCACCTTTCGCATGGGAAAGTTTCCTCCGTTCCGGAAAGCCGTCTGTTTTCCGGCTCTCTGTAATTTTTTCTGTTGTGAAGAAGGACCGCGCCCGGCGGCCGCTTTTTGATTGGTTTATCTGCGCTTGAACCGCCGAAGCGAGCGAACGATGTCCTCAATGGCCTGCGCCGCCCGATCCATTTCCTCTTCGGTGTTAAACGGGCAGAGGCTGAAGCGGATCGCGCCTTCCGCCCGCGCGCCCTCCACGCCGATGGAGGAGAGGATGCGGTTTTTTCCCTTTTTGTGGGAAGAACAGGCCGAACCGGTGCTGACGTAGATCTCCTTTGCCTCGAGCGCATGAAGGAGCACTTCGCCGCGCACGCCGAGGAACGACGCGTTGAGCACGTGGGGCGCGCCTTCTTCCGGCCGGGGGCCGTTGAAGTACACGTCCTCGATCCGGGAAAGATTTTCGCAAAGGCGGAGCTTACAGTCCATCATGCGCCGCGCGTGCTCCTGCTGATCGCGGTACATCACGGAAAACGCGTCGCCCATGGCCAAAATGCCCGAAGCGTTCGTCGTGCCGCTTCGCATGCCCCGTTCCTGTCCGCCGCCGATCTGGCCGCCGGCGTTTTTGACCCGTTTGCGGATCAAAAGCGCGCCCGTTCCCTTGGGGGCGTGGAACTTGTGGCCGCTGATGGAATAGAGGTCGGCGGGCATTTTGCCAAAGGGCATTTTGCAAAACGCCTGCACGCCGTCGCTGTGAAACACCGTCTGCGGATTTTTCTGATGGATGACCCGCTCGATGGCGGAAAGGTCCTCGATGGAACCCACTTCGTTGTTGACGTGCATCACGCTCACGAGAGCGGTCTGCTCGTTGACGGCGGCCGAAAGCTCCTCAAGGCGGATGCAGCCCGCGCCGTCCACCGGCAGGCGGATCACCTCATGCCCGGCGCTTTCGAGGGCGGAAAAGACGTTGTATACCGCCGGATGCTCCATCACCGTCGTGATAAAGCGCCAGCGCCCGGGTCGAAGGGCCGCCGCCGTGCCAAGGATGGCCATGTTGTCCGATTCCGTTCCGCCGGACGTAAAGTAAAGTTCCTCCGGCGAAGCGCCGAGGGAAGCCGCCATGTCCTTCCGGACGCGCTCCACCTGCCGCTCCACTTCGACGGCCGGGCCGTACATGGAGGAGGGGTTGAACCATTCGTCCGTCATATAGTGCATCGCGATTTTCGCAGAGGACTCCAGCACCCGCGTCGTCGCGCTGTTGTCGAGATAAATCACTGTTTTCATCTCCTTGCGGGATAGACTGAAAGAAAAACCTGGCCCTTTCTCAGGCCGCCGCCCGAAAAAAGAGGGCGTATCATACTTTATGCAGCCGGAAAACGCCCGGCGCATATACTTTCCAAACTATATCATAAACGAAAGGATGAAACAAGAAATCCACCGGCAAAATCCGCCGTAATTGCGCGCGGTTTCCTATTTTGCTTTGTTTTTTTCGCGCCAGACGGTTCCTTGTGGTTTTCATTGCGGGAAATCTTTGCTATAATATCTTCATCTATCTGTTTGCTGCCGCCCGACGCCGGGCGCGCCTGAACCAAATTTTTATCAAACAGGAGGAGCAAACCTTGATCTGTCCAAAATGCGGGACCAATAATCCTGATTATTTCGTATATTGCAAAAAATGCTCGACCGAGCTGCCCGCCGCGCCCCTTCCGTCCGAAAGCGCTCCCGCCCAGCCGAAAACGCCCCATTACGACGACCCGGAGACCTACCGTACCGCCCAGCGCCGCGCCGCGCCCGCGCAGCCGGCGGAGAGCGACCTCAAGCAGGAAGGCCCCTACTACGACCCGCGCCAGCGCCATCACGCGCTTGACCCGTGGGAGCTTCTGCGCGACGACCCGGCGGAAAATGAGGCCGCGCCCGAGCCGGAGCAGCCCGCCGCCCGGCCCCGTTCGCCCTATGAGGAAAACGCCGCCCGGCGCGAGCAGCTTTCGCAGGAGCGCTTTTCCCGCCAGCCCGCTGTAACGACCAGCTATAAGCCCCGGCAGCATTATACCGACGAATACACGCCCCGCACGGAGCAGTTCACTCAGCCCCGGCAGGAGCGCCGTGTTACGCCCGCCCCGGCGCAGCGCCGGGAAGATCCTTCTCACCCCGCCCGCACGACTCTTTCCGCGCGGGAAGAGGAGCAGGCGTTCCGTCCCCGCACGACCCGCACGCCGCTTGCGCAGCCGCAGCAGGAGCCGTCCCGTCCCGCTCAGACGCAGCGCTTGGAAGAACCCGTCCAAAGCGCCCGCCGGGAGTTTTCCGCTTCCGCGCCGCGCCGGATGGAACCGCCGCAGGGAGAAAATGAGTTTTCCCGCAGCCGCAGCAGGGAGGATCGTTTTTCTTCGCAAAGCGCTGCGCCCGCTTCGCACCGCCCGGCTTTTTCCGACCGCGAAAGCGGCGATCAGACCCGCAAATTCACCCGTCCGGCCGTGTCCGCTCTGTCCGAAACGGAGGACGCGCCCCTTTCTTCCCGGGAGCTTCGCGCCCAGCAGCGCCGCGCCCGTCAGGAGGAAAAGGAGCAGGCCCGCCAGCAGGCGGTTTCCGCCCGGAGAGCCGCAAAAGAGCCTGCTTCGCAGGACGAATTTTCCGACGACGAACAGTCGCTGCACCGCAGCAAGGTCATCAACATCGCCTTTTGGGTGGTGATCGGCCTTCTCGCCATTGCGACGCTCTTCTTTACGTATCGCTTCCTTTCCGAGCGCTACGGCAGCATCGGCGGGGCGTTCTCCGCCTGGTTCGGCGGCGGCTCGCCCGCGGCCAGCGCGGAGCAGCCCGTGGTGGAAGAAACGGTCTACGACGGCATGACGGCCCATTCCATCACCGTTTACGGCCCGGACGGCGACACCGCCGTGTTCTACGATCCCACCACCGGCGCGGAGCTCAAGCGCGCCGTGCTGCAAAACGGCGGCTATAAGCTCACCATCGTCGATCTGAACTGGATCCCCGACGAGCCGGGCGACGCCGAGACCATGGAGATCAAGCCCCGCGTCACGCTCATCGACAGCGAAAACAACGAGACCGAGCTGGACGTTCCGGCGTTCACCATCGCCGTTCCCCAGGCGGCGCTGACCGTTACGTCGCCCGACGTCTCCGCTCCCGTCACTCCTGCAGGCGAAACGCTCGCCATCACCGGTTCGGTGGAGGCAGGCAGCGCCACACGCCTTCTGTGGGGCGAAGAGGACATCACGTCCTGCATCGACTCCGCCACCGGCGCGTTCACCTATGAGGCCGCGCTCGACGGTTCGGCGCAGTACACGCTTACTGCGGTCTATGCCCGTCACCGCAACGCCGTCGTGACCATCGATATCGCGCAGGGACAGCAGGGCGAGGGGACGGAGACTTCCGCGCCTTCCGCCGGTTCGCTCGAAGTGACGGTGGGCACGCTGCCCTCTTCGACGGAAAACGACACCCAGATGATCTCCGGAACGGCGCCCGCCGGTTCGACCGTCACGGTGGACGGCCCGGTCTCCGGCGAGATCACCACGACCGAGGGCGGCAGCTTCTCCTTCGTGGCCGATCTTTCCTCCGGCTATGGCATCCACACCTATACGATCAACGCCACGTTCGGCACGGAGAGCGGCAGCGCCACCTGTTCCATCCTGCGCACGCCGGAGATCGACGCCTATTCCCGCAAGGCGCAGATCTTCGAATACGCGACCGTCCTGAAAAACCCCAACGATTCCAAGGGCAAAATCTACCGTCTGGACGGCACGGTGCAGAGCGTCGAGCAGATCGAATCCGGCCACCAGCAGGTGCTCTTCTACGTAGGGGACGACAGCAGCCAGCCCGTGCTGCTGGACTATTTCAGCAACTCCACCCTCAAGGTGGGCAGTACGTACCGCGTCTTTGCCGACGCCAACGGCAACACCGAGGAGACGGACTCTCAGCCCAAGATGCCCCGGATGAACGCCTGGTTCGCCGGACGGAGTTAAAGTTCATCATACAAAAGGACAAGGTCTAATGCCTTGTCCTTTTCTTTTCATATCCACTTATTCGATGGATGTTTCAATTTTTCCTGTGAGACGATTCCACTTTAAATCAATATGCACATTCTGGTTAAGATTGATCTTTAGAACCTTTTTTCTCACCGATTGGAAAAAGGTGAATTCATAGGTTCCCAAAGGAAGATCAATCTGTACCGTCTCCCCATTTGCAATAGAAACAGTTTTCTTTTCCGATTCCCCCACAACGGATAAATTAATTGGGGGATTTATTAAAAACATTTGGCTTTCTCTAAAAATTTCAACTGTAAAAAGCTGATTGCTGTTTGAAAGCGCCTGTGGCTCATCTTGAGTATATAGCTTTGTTCCACATGCACTACAAAACTTACTATTATCCGGGTTTTTTGCTCCGCAATTATTACAATACATCGTACCCTCCTCCTTTCAGGTGTTACAATTATAACACATTTTTCATATAATTCAACTTATAAATCTTCAAAGTCATCAAAACGCATTTATATTTCAAACATTTTCTTCAATAAAACCACCGCAGCTCTTTCCAGCCCACCCCGGCGGCGCTGTCCTCATCGCCGGAAGCGCTCGGCGGCGCGGAGGGGGTGGGGATCTCTTCGTCCTGCGGCACTTCGCTCTGCCCGGCCGGTTCTGTTGATGCGGTTGGCCCGGCCGGTTTGTTTTTCTCCAGCCGCTCGCTTTCGGAAGAATCCACCGCCTGAACCTCCCCCTGCGGCAGGAAAGAAGGCACGTCCACCCGGCAGAGCGGGCTTTGCACGCCGCAGAGTTCTTCGCCTGAAAGGGTCAGTTCCGGATGCACCGGCACGACGTAATAGTCGTAGCTTCGTCCGGGCCGGGCGGTTTTGTCCTCATAGGAAACCACGCTGCCTTCTCCGGAAAACTCCTTCAAAAGAACCGCGCCGCCGTCCGCTCCCGCTGTTTTCCGATACAGCCGGTAGGAAACGAACTCCTGCCGCGGCGAAAACGACAGAAGGGGAACGCCCTTTTCCGAAATCTCCGCCCGCACCCGTCCGGCAGGCAGGGGAACGGCCCAGTAGCCGCTCTGGCTGTGCGGCTCCGTGCCCGCCGCAAAATATTCCGTATACGTCTGCTTTTCCGGGGTCAGGGCGCTTGCCAGCTGCACCCGCTGCTCCCGCTTGACGCTGCCCGCGTCCAGCCTCACCGCCCTGATGCCCTCGGGCACGGAAAACTCCGGCGCTGCGTCCTTGTCCGGATAGAGCGACGAAAACACCTCCTTGAGCAGCTCTGCCGGGTAGGTTCCGCCCGTTGCGTCCGCAGGCAGGCTGTGCGCCGCGCCGCCGTCATCGCTGCCCATCCAGACCGCCGCGGCGTATTGGCTGTTATACGCCGCCATCCACGCGTCGTTGTTCCCGCCCGTTTCCGAAAGGCCGGTCGTTCCCGTTTTGCCCGCCAGCGGGATGCCGCAGCGCAGCTTTCGCCCCGTGCCTTCCGAAACGCAGCTTTCCAGCATACTGGTCAAAAGGAAGGCGCTCTGGCTGCTCATGACCCGCACCCCATCGGCTTCCCGCTCGTAAAGCACCTTGCCCCGCGCGTCCGTGATGCGCCGAACGCAGCGGCTCTCCCGGTACAGTCCGCCCCGGGCGAACGCCGCATACGCCCCGCAGATCTCCAGCGGCGACACCCCGCGGGTAAATCCGCCCAGCGCCAGCGAAAGGCTCTGATCCTTTTCGTCAAAGGGAATGCCCACGGAAGCGGCGAAGCGCTTTCCCGCCGAAACGCCGATGGCGTCGAGCAGGCTGACTGCCGGAACGTTGAGCGAGCGGGCGATAGCCTCCCGCATGGTGACGGCCCCGCGATAGGAGTTTCCGAAGTTTTTCGGGCTGTACCCGTCAAAATCCGTCGGTTCGTCCAAAAACACCGACGCCGCCGTGTACCCATAGCGGTCGAGCGCCGGGGCGTAGACCAGAATGGGCTTGATGACCGAGCCGGGCTGCCGCCTGATCTGCGTGGCGCGGTTGAGCCCCTGCAAAACGGTGTGTTCCCGTCCGCCCAGCAGCGCGCAGACCCCGCCGCTTTCCACGTCCACCACCACCAAAGCTGCCTCGGCCCGCCGGCCATCCGCTGTCTGCGGAAAATATTCCTCCTCCGAAAACAGCGCTTCGCATTGG
>JAEYFO010000322.1 GCA_023402915.1 Bacillota bacterium
TCCAGCGCTGTTCCGGCGGCAGCACCGAGTAGCTGGGGTAATAGGGAACCCTGGGGATCTCGTCCCAATGGGTGGGACGGCAAATTTCCAAGTCCGATCGGATGGCGCTGGGCTCAATGCCGTTCCACGGTCCGAGCAGCGACTGATACTGGTCGTATTCGGGATGGTCGCCGGGCTGATAGTTTTTCATGGGGCCGTCGGCAAACCACAGGAGCCCCTCAATGTCCGGGTGGACCTGGTAAGCAGGATCATCAGGCCCGATCAGGACGTCTTTCAGATGCTCGTAGGGGTTTTCCGGTTCCGGCTTTGGCAGATTCCACTTTTCCGTATAGTCGGAATCGAGGAGCACCGTTGCGAAGTAGCGGTTGTACCGGCCGGATCTCTGCTTTGTCAGGTCGCCCAGCTCGGTGAGCTTTCGTACTACGTATTTGACCGATGTGGGCGAGATTTCCGGAAAAGCGTCGGTGATTTCCGCAAGGGTCACGCCGGTGGTGGTTGCCCTTTTTACAAAATCCAGAACTTTGGGGAAGCCTTCGCTCTTGAATTCCTTATCGGGGTCGAGCCGTTCCTCTACAGGTGTTGGAGATGTAAGCCGGTCGATTTCAGCCCTTACTTCTTCCACCACATACGAATAGTCGGAAGAGGGTTCCGACGCATAGTAATTTTCGTACTTTTCCAGCGTGGTCAGGTATTGATTCCAGTGAGAAGCCTTTGCCTGAGCGGTTTTCAAGCTGCCAATTCTGGCACTTTGCTCTTCGTAGGAATCCAGCAGGACTCTTTCGAGCTGGCTGGTTGCCGCTTTGACGAACACATCGGGAAAATCGGTAGTTGAGGGGATGATTCCGGCTTTTGCCCCCTGATCGAGTTTCAAGGCGATCTGCATACCATATTCATAGCGGGAAAAGAAAGTATCGAGACTTTTTGTTTTTTCGAAGAGAGTCAGGCAATCCTGTAGAATTCTGATGTGACCTTTTGCTTCCATTATGCTGTAGGAACCGCGCTTTGCTTTGATCGTCTGCCTTTGATCGAGATCGAAACCGGAATCGGAATAGGTCTGCGTTACGGCAGGCTGCTTCTTTTTCCGGGGCTTACGCAAGATCAAAATCAGGAGGAAAATTCCGATTGCAACCCAGACAAGAAAGGCGGGCGCAGAATCCGGATAGCTCAAAGCACCGCCCGTAAAAACAATGATCCACACGCACAGGAAAGCAGCAGCGATCCCCTTTAAGACCTTCTTCATCTGGTAGCCCCTCCGTTTCGTTTTGTGTCTGCTTTATCCGCACGCATGGTGCGACTTACTTTTCGACGGTTTTTCCAATGACCTTTCCGAACAGGCGAACGTCATCCTCTTCGCCTAACACAATAGGGGAATAAGCGGGGTTCAGGGAAACCAGCCGTGCGCCTTTCTCATCTCGGACAAACTTCTTGCAGTATGCCTCACCGTTGATGACAAATACGCCGATCTGGCCGGACTCGACCATTTTGGTGGTGTCGATCCAGATGGTATCTCCGTCATGATATTTAGGCTCCATGCTGTCGCCCCTGATGGTAATGGTACAGGTTGCGCCTTTGGGCGGATCAAACTCATAGCTCCAGTCCAAGGGTTCCTCCTGCGCAAATGCACCGTGGCCAGCGGATGCAAGGCCGAAATTCGGAAAGCAGCCGCCAAACGAGCGGATATTGTTAGTGACTGCCGGAGGGGTAGAGATTTGTTGGAACCAAAGTCGCAAGCCGGAAAGAGTATACTCCTGAATCACAGGCGGAACAGCGCGGAAAAGGTTGAGAAGCAACTGCTCATCCGCATTCAGAGGGGTGCGCGCACTATCGGAAGGTGAAACGCCCAACAAATCGGTAATTTCGATATTATAGAGCGCACAGATTTGTAGGAGCATGTCTGCGTCGGGTTGGGATTTTGCAATCTCCCAGCTGGCGAGGGTGCTCTGTTTTGTTCCGAGGCTTTCAGCGGCCTGCTTTTGCGTCAGACCCTTAGCGATACGAAATTCCTTCAGCTTAGATGCCAAATGCATTCGAAGTGTAGATTGGTTCGATGGCATTGAGGTACCTCCTATCTTCTTGCAAATATCATAGCGTATAAAAACGCGAAAATCAATAATTTTATTGAAAAAATCGATTAATATGTATTGACAAACGAAAAAATCGATATATAATTTTGATTAAGCGAAAAATTCAATAAACGAAAAGAGGTGAAATCGTGAGCATCAACAAATATATCGCTTCAGTGGTCAAAGAACGCGGGCTCAAAATCAAAGCTCTCGCGGAACGTGCCGGAATTCCGTACGACCACCTGTCCAAATCGCTGAACTGCAAAAGAAAGTTGACCGGGGAAGAACTGTTGAAACTCTGCACGTATCTGGAAATCGACATAAAGAACTTTCCCAGAATCGATGCAAGCTGAAAGGAGGCAGAAATGACCGTAGAAGAGCGGCTGACCCGGCTGGAAGAACGGGTAGAAAAACTTTCGCGCCAGCTGCGCAATTTCCTGGAAGCGGAGTGCGCAGCTGACGCGGAGTTTCAGGCTTTCGTCGAGGAGATCAGTTCGCTGCTTTCTTCTACCCCACACTCGACAAGAAAGGAGGAGCCAACGTGACGACCACCTTCGCGCAGCGGCTCAGAGCCGCCATGGAGCAGGCCGACATGAACCAGTCCGAACTGGCGGCACAGACCGGCGCCTCCAAGGCCGCGATCAGTCAGTACCTCTCCGGCCGGAATACGCCGGGCATTGACCGGATCAAGGCTCTTGCCGATGCGCTCGGCATGACCTTTGACGGTCTGTTGGGCTACGGCACACCGTTAGAGCCCAGGCAGCAGCGGCGCAAGATCACGATCCGTGACGCAGCCCGGTGCATGGGCAAGTCAGACCAGTTCATTCGCGTCGGCTTGCAGCGCGGTTTTCTCTCCTTCGGGGCCGCTGTCCCCGGCACAGGGGAGCGCTGGAACTACTACATCAACCCGGCGAAGTTTCGGGAGTACGTCGGCGCGGAGCAGTTTGACACCTTCTTCGGCGTGACGGCCTGACCCCCGTCCCGGCGCTCCGACGTGCCGTGTATCCGCAGTCCCGGGGGATTTGACCTCCCTTGCCCCTATGCGATGGACAAGCCCCCACCATCCTCCTCATCCAACGAGCAATGCAACAACAACCGGTGGGGACACAGAGCTACGCAGCTGCACAAGGACGACCACACGGCACCTCAGAGCGCCGGGATCACCGCCGGGCGGGATCGTCCGACCGGCCGACAAGGTAATCAAGCGACACGTCGAAGAAGTCGGCCAGAGCGATGGCGACTTCCAGAGACGCGCTGCGCTGTCCATTTTCCAACATGCTGACCGCAGACTTCCCGACTCCTAAATGCTCGGCGAGGATTTGCTGAGAAGTAGCTGTTTGGGCGCGCAATTTCAATCCACACCCCATAACGGGGAGACAAGACACTTCTGTTTTTATCACAAAAGACGAACAAAAGCAAGAAAGGAGCCGATAATGAACGAACTTGCTATCCTGAACATCAACGGCGTGGAATGTTTCGAAAAAGACGGCACAGCCTACCTGAAACTGGAAACTGTGGCGCGTGGACTGGGATTTACACAGGAAAAGAATGGCGTTGAGTATGTGCGGTGGGAGACTGTAGACCGTTATTTGAAGGAAATTGGTTTTCCCAACAAGCTGGGAAACGAATTGAATTTCGCCACAAGTGGCGAAAGACCCGAATACATTCCCGAAAACGTCTTCTACAGGCTGGCGATGAAAGCGAAGAACGAGGCGGCGGAAGCGTTTCAAGCGAAAATCGCAGACGAGGTGATTCCTTCCATCCGCAAGCACGGCGGCTACCTTGCCGGACAGGAGGCCATGTCTCCCGAAGAACTCATGGCGAGCGCGCTGCTCATGGCACAAAAGACCATCGAAGCGCGCGACGCGCGGATCTCCGCCCTGACCGTACAGAACCAGATTATGGCGCCCAAGGCGGAATACTTCGACGCGATCGTCGATCGGAACCTGCTCACGAACTTCCGCGAGACGGCCAAGCAGCTGGGCGTCGGCGAGAAGGTGTTCATCCGCTTCCTGCTGGATCAGAAATTCATCTACCGCGACCAGAAGGGCAAGCTTCAGCCCTACGCCGAAAAGAACACCGGCCTGTTCGAGCTGAAGGAGTGCCTGAACGAGAAAACCGGCTGGGGCGGCGTGCAGACCCTTATCACCCCCAAAGGGCGCGAGACCTTCCGCC
>JAEYFO010000332.1 GCA_023402915.1 Bacillota bacterium
AGCACTGCGTCCGGCAGGAAATAGCAGCAGCCGCCCGGCGTGTGTCCGGGCGTTTCGATCACTTCAAAGCGGATACCCGCCGCTTCGAAGCTGTCACCGTCTTTCAAAAGCTCGTCCGCCGCCGAAACGACCACCGGCACGCCCAGCAGGAAGCTGGCGTTTTCCTTCGGGTCTGAGAGCAGCGCGCCGTCCCTTTCGCAGACTGCCGCCGGGCAATCATACCGCGCCCGCAGCGCGTCCACGCCGCCGATGTGGTCAAAATGGCCGTGGGTCAAAAGAATTTTCTTGCAGGTCAGCCCCTCTTTTTCAAGGGTATCCAGCGCCGCCCGGCTGTCCGCCGGATCGATAGCCACAGCCTCGCCGCTGCCCGGCAGGCACAAAAAATAGCTGTTGGTCTGCACCGGCCCGCAAACCGCCCGGATCACGCGAACTTCCTGTTTCATGGAACGCTCTCCTTCCGCGCCGAACCCCGCAGCGCCTGTTTTTTTCGAATGGTTGCGCCGCATTGGGGCGTTTTTTCCGCCGCACGGCGCTGCCTTTCGTCTTTTTCGTCTGTTTCAAACTGTCCAACAAAAATTCCTTCCGCCCCTGCGCCTTGCGCCTCTTCCCGGCCGCTTTTTCAGCCTCAGAAATACGATGCGCACAGAGCGGAACGCTTCCTCAAAACAGCTTTTTGCTGTCGAGCAGGATGGTGACCGGGCCGTCGTTGAGCAGCTCCACAGCCATATGGGTCTGGAACCGGCCTGTCTGGACGGAAAGCCCCTCTGCTTCCAGCGCCGCCTTGCAGGAAAGATAGAGCGCGTCTGCCGCTTCCGGCCGCGCCGCCCGGATGAAGCTGGGACGGCGGCCCTTCCTGGCGTCGGCCAGCAGGGTGAACTGGGACACCAGCAGCACTTCGCCGCCCACGTCCCGCAGGGACAGATTCAGCTTGTCCTCCTCGTCCTCAAACACGCGCAGATGGGCGATTTTCGCTGCAATATAGGAAGCGTCCGCTTCCGTATCGCCCTCTTCCACGCCCAGAAGCACCAGAAATCCCGCGCCGATCTTCCCGACGGTCTCTTCCTCCACGCGCACGCTCGCGTGGGTCACCTTTTGAATCACTGCCCGCATGGGGTTTCCTCCTGTCGTTCGCCGTTTGGGCGGTTCGAATTTTGCCCGCGTCCGGCGTTTTGCGCATTTTCTGTTTCGAAAACGCTTCGCACTTTTGAAAAACCTGTCCGCCGTCCGGCACAGATCGGCGCCTTTTTTCCCGTCCGCTTCGGGAATCTTCTTCACCATTCTCCGTAGAAAGCAGCGCATAAATTTCGGAAAAAAAGGGGACGCAGCCGCCCCCTTTTGCATTGTTCTCAGGCCTTGAGCCGGTAAACGTCCACCACGCCGCGGATGCGCTTGAGCTGCTTGATGATGTGTTCGAGCTGCGCCGTGTCGTGAACGTCAAATTGCAGCGTCATGTTGGCCATCATATTCTTGTCGGTCTTGGCCGTGAAGCTGGTCAGGCTCATGTTGAGCGCCATGAACATCTGGGAAATGTCCACCACCAGTCCCACGCGCTCGTGGGCGATGAGCTGCACATGCGCCGCAAAGCTGGAACGTCCCGCCGCGCTGTCCGCCCATTCCACCTTGATGAAGCGGACGTCCTGATCGTTTTTGAGCGCGGCCAGATTCTTGCAATCCGCCCGGTGGACCGATACGCCGCGTCCCCGGGTGATATAGCCCACGATGTCGTCGCCGGGCACGGGGGTGCAGCACTTGGCGATGCGCACGACCATGTCGTCATAGCCGTCCACGATAACGCCGTTGCTGTGCGCGGCACGCTTTTTCGGCTTTTGCGTCAGCTTTTCGATCAGCGCCGACGGATCGGCCAGGCGCTGCTCCTCGGCCTGCTGCTGCTTTCGAAACTCTTCGATCAGCCGGGGCATGACCTGGGAAACCGTCAGGCTGCCGTAGCCCACGGCGGCGTAGAGGTCGTCGAGCGAGCTGATGGACAGCCGCTTGAACAGCGACGAGATCACCTCGGGCTTCATGACCTGCGCCAGTGTCACGCCCTGGCGCTTGGCCTCGGCGGTGAGCATGTCGCGGCCCTGCTCGATGTTGTCCTCTTTGCCCTCTTTTTTGAACCAGGCGCGGATCTTGCTCTTGGCCTGCTGGGTCTTGACGATATTGAGCCAGTCCTTGCTGGGGCCGACCAGCGTGGACGAAGTGATGATCTCGACGATGTCGCCCTGCTGAAGGACGTAATCGAGTGTCACGATACGGCCGTTGACCTTTGCGCCGATGCAGCGGTTGCCCACCTGCGAATGGATGCGGTAGGCAAAGTCGATGGGCGTGGAGCCGGCGGCCAGGTCGATGATCTCGCCCTGCGGGGTGAACACGAAAACGTAATCGCTGAAAAAGTCGAACTTGAGCACCCGCATGAACTCGTCGGAATCCTCGATCCGCTCGTCCATGAGCTGGCGCACCCAGTCCATGACCACGTCGAGGTCGTTGGACTCGCCGCGGCCTTCCTTATATTTCCAATGGGCCGCAATGCCGAATTCCGCCTGCTTGTGCATCTCTTCCGTGCGGATCTGCACTTCAAAGGGCACGCCGTTTTCGCCGATGAGCGTGGTGTGCAGCGAGCGGTATCCGTTGGGCTTGGGCATGGAGATATAGTCCTTGATGCGGAACGGCATGGGCCGCCACATGCTGTGGATCAGACCCAGCACCGTATAGCACTCCTCCACGGTTTTGACGATGACGCGGATGGCGATCAGATCGTACACTTCCGAAAAGGAGATGCCCTGCTTCTGCATCTTGCGATAGATGCTGTATAGATGCTTGGGCCGGCCGTTGAGGGTGGCTTCGATGCCGTTTTCCTTGAGCTTGGCGGCGATGGCGGCCATGCTCTCTTCCAGATAGGCCGAGCGCTCCACGCGCATCTGGCTGACCTGTTCCTTGAGGGAAGCGTATTCTTCCGGATTGATGTGCATGAAGGAAAGGTCTTCCAGCTCGCACTTGATCTGGCCCATGCCGAGACGGTGCGCCAGCGGCGCGTAGATCTCCAGCGTTTCGCGGGCCTTTCGGATGCGCTTTTCGCTGCCGCAGTATTCGAGCGTGCGCATGTTGTGCAGCCGGTCGGCCAGCTTGATGGGGATGACCCGCATGTCCTTCGCCATGGCGAGGAACATTTTGCGGACGCTTTCGGCCTGCCGCTGCTCGCGGGTCGCGTTGTTGAGGCTGACCTTGGTCAGCTTGGTCACGCCGTCCACCAGATTGGCCACGCCCGGGCCGAATTCTTCGGACACGATCTCCTTCGTGATGGCGTGGTTATCCTCCACCACGTCGTGAAGCAGCCCCGCGATCACGGAATCGACGTCCATCCCCATATCCATGATCATGCCGGAAACGGCCATGGGATGGATGATATAGGGCTCGCCGGAATCGCGGAACTGGCCTTCGTGCGCCTTGCGGGCAAATTCTACCGCCCGGGCGAACAGCGCCTGATCGGCGTCGGGATAGCAGGCGGCAAATTTCGCCTTGAGATCGCTTTCGTCCTTTTCCACTTCCGCCGTATCGATGAGGATCTTGGCGCGCAGCGCGGCCATGTCCTCGTCCTCTTTGACGGTATAGTGAAGTTTTTCCGGGTCGCCCGTGAGAATCTCATACACTTCCGGCCCGGAAAGGCACAGATCTCCCGGCCAGGAGCGTGCCTCCTCCCCGCTGACCGCGCGCAAAAACGCCTCGATGGCCTTGGCGGCGAGGCTGGCGCATTCAGCAAAATTGCTGCGCATCGGCCGGGCGCAGTCTTTCGGGGCGGGCACCGCCGCCTCCTGCTGCATCCGGAGAATTTGGGAGCGAACGTCCTGTGCAATTTTTCGGGTATCGGCTTCGGGCATGGAGTTCTCCTTGGGAAGATAAAGGATCTTTTTTTGACTAATACCGGATCAGGGAAGTCACGTCATAGCCGGAAAGGGTCTGACGTCCGCCCAGATCCTCCAGTTCGATCAGAAAGCGCAGGCCGACCACTTCACCGCCCATGGACTCGATGAGCTTGATGGCCGCCATGGCCGTGCCGCCGGTGGCGAGCAGGTCGTCCGCGATGACGACGCGCATGCCGGGCCTGATGGCGTCTTTATGGATCTCCAGCGCATCCGTGCCGTATTCGAGCGCGTACTCGTAGCGGCAGACCGCGGCGGGGAGCTTTCCGGGCTTGCGGGCGGGGATGAAGCCCACCTTGGCCGCATAAGCCAGCGGCGCGCAGACGATGAACCCGCGGGCTTCCGGGCCGACGATGGCGTCGGGCTTGAGGTCCTCGATGCTCTTGGCCAGCTGATCGATGGCGTCGTGATAGG
>JAEYFO010000167.1 GCA_023402915.1 Bacillota bacterium
AGCACGTCCTCCTCCAGCTTCGCCGTGTTTGAAGGCGCTTCGCTGTCGTTTGCGCCGGTGAGCGTGGCTGCACAGGCGCAAAGGCACAGCACGATCGCCAGCACCGTGGCGCTCAGCAGGTTTTTCGGCTTTTTGACGATGCGGCCGATCCGCCGGGCGATCTGGCTTCTGCTCTGGCTCATGGCCGTCGCCGCGTTGACCAGATTGCCCATCCGCCGCCGGCCCTCCCGAAGGGACGCGACCAGCGTTTCGCCGTAAGCGATGCTTTGCTGCGGGCCCAGCTTTTGAAGCGCCCGCTCGTCGCAGCTCAGCTCGCAGTCCTCCCGGCTGGCCGCCGCGCCCAGCCATACCAGCGGGTTGAACCAGTGGACGATCAGGCAAAGGCACCGCAGCAGGGAGAACCAGTTGTCCCGCCGGGAAAAATGGCAGGTCTCATGCAGCAGAACGCAGGAAAGCCGCTGCTCGTCCGAACGGGTCTCGGGCGTTATGACGATCACCGGCCGAACCAATCCCAGCAGGCAGGGAGAGGGGACCGCCGCCGATTCCACCACGGCGCGCACGCCTTTGGGCGGTTCGACGTTCGTCGGACGCATGGAACGGCGCACCCGCCGGGAAAAACGCACGTTGCTCCAAATGCTCCAGCCCAACACGCCCGCCGCGCCCGCCGCCCAGAGCGCGAACAGTACGGTTTGCCATGGGAACGCCCGCTCCGAAGCCTGCGGCCTGTCCGAAAGCGCCGTCGTACCGTCTATCGGCGAAGGATTTGTGACAACATCGTCCGTTTCCTCTTCCGGTTTTCCGGAAAGGATCTCGTTCACTTCCTTCGGCAATTCCGCAAGATTCTGTCCTCGGCTTCCGCCGGAAACGACCGGCAAAACAGAAGCGCCCCCTTCTCCCTGCGCTGTGGAGACCGGCACGGCGTTGAGCAGGCTCAGCGGGCTTGCCACCCGCAGCGGAACCAGCAGGCAAAGAGCCGCCGTCAGCCAGAGGGCATACCACACCCGGGGCGAAACGTACTTTCGAAACGCTGCGCGAAGGAGCAGCAGCACGGCGATGAGCACCGAGCCGCACAGCGCCGCTTCCCGCAAAAATTGCACCATCTCGCTCATTTCTTCCCCTCCTTTGCCCGGCGGAGCTGCTCCATCAGGCTGTCGATCTCCGCGTCGCTCAACTCCTCCTGTGCCACGAGGGCGCTGAGCATCCGCACGGCGCTGCCGCCAAACAGCCGTCCGGCCAGGCCGCGGCTCTGCTGGCGGACGACGCTTTCCCGGCTCACCAGCGGCACATATTCTTCCGGGGAACGGCCCAGCGGCGCGGCGGTGTCCTTCTGCATCATCCGCTTGAGCAGTGAAATGACCGTGTGCTTGCTCCAGCCCGTTTCGGCTTCCAGCCCTTCCTGAATTTCCCGCACGGTCAGCGCGCCCCGTTCCCAGAGCAGTTCGAGGATCCTCAGCTCGCTGTCAGTGACGCTGATTTTTTCTTCTCCGGTCTTTTCTTCCATGGGAGCTTCTCCTTTTTGTAATAATCCGTCTACCAAAATATATCACAGATCAACTCCTCCGCGCAACAGGATTTTTAACAATCTTATTACTGTTTTCAGTCTGTTCACAGATCGCCGCGTTTTTCGTCTTTTAGAAAACGCACCCGGTTGATAAGGGCCTCTGCCTCTCTCGCCGCGCCCCCGGAAGGGGCGTCTGTTCGACAGGAACTCAGCCAAAACAAAAACGCGGCAGCCGAAGGCTTCCCTCCCGCCGCCGCGCGTCTTTTTCTTTTTTCCTGCTTTTTCTTTCTTTTTCTTACAGCCGCAATCCCTTGATGTCCTTGATACGCGAAAGAATCGTATTGCAGCTCATCTGCGTCACGCCGGGCAGCGCGTCCATCACGCCCGAAAGAAACTGCTCCATCTCCTCCTGCCCTGCGGCCACAGCGTGGACGTGCAGCTTGCTTTTTCCCGTAACGCGGTAGATTTGCGTGACCATGGGGTCGTTTTCCAAAATGCCCGTCACCTCCGCCAGATGCGCCGGCTCGGTTTCAATTTCAAAATAGCAGGAGATCGCCCCGCTGATCTTCTGCGGGTTGATGACCGCCGTATAGCCCTCGATCACGCCTTTTTTCTCCAGCGCCTGAATGCGCGTTTTGACCGCCACGCGGGAAAGCCCCACCGCCTCGCCCAGATCCGAATAGGACATGCGGGCGTTTTCAATGAGCAATTCCACCAGCTTCGCATCGATCTCATCCAGTCCGTTGAGAAACACGTCGTTCCCTCCCGCAGCGTTTTTTCGTGTTTTCCTGTATTATAAAAAACTTTCCCGCCAAAATCCACAAAAAGTCAAATTTACCTTGACAGATTCGCCATTGTTTCGTACCATTTATTGCGTTATGAAAGTTTAATCTTTCGAAACGAAATAAACTCTGCCGGAGCGCTCTCATGAAACACGATCTGACCACCGGAAGCATTTCCAAATCCATGCTGCTGTTTGCCCTGCCGATGATCCTGGGCAATCTTTTGCAGCAGGCGTATAACATTGCCGATACGCTCATTGTCGGGCAGTATATCGGCGCGGATGCCCTGGCCGCCGTCGGCACGTCCTATTCGCTGATGACCTTTCTCACGTCGGTGATCCTGGGCCTTTGCATGGGCAGCGGCGCGGTATTTTCCATGCTGTTTGGCGCAGGGGATCAAAAGCAGCTCAAGCAGAGCATCGTCGCGTCGTTTGTGCTCATCGGCGCGGCGGCG
>JAEYFO010000173.1 GCA_023402915.1 Bacillota bacterium
TTCCACGGCCACCAGCGGCTCCACCGCCACGGTCAGGGTCTCCACGATGAAGATCTACAAGTCCAAGAGCTCCAGGTCCACCGTGCTGGTCAAGGCTCCCAAGGGCGCCACGGTCGAAGTGCTCCAGCTGACCTCTTCTTCCAGCTGGGTCAAGGTCAAGTATAACGGCAAGACCGGCTACTGCGCCAAGTCCAGCCTGAACACCTCCTCTTCTTCCGGCACTACCGGCGGCAACGGCTCCGCCAACCCCGCGTTCGTGTCCCTGACGAAGCCCTCTTATACCACCTGCTCCACCAGGGCGCAGGTGCTTGAGACCATCAACTACCATCTCTCTCAGTTTGAGAGCAGCTTCTCCTTCCAGGTGAACACCACCAACACCGCGGCCATCAGCCGCCTGCTGCCCAAGCAGAGCGAGCTGCGCTACGCCTATCTGCTGACCAGCCACGAAGCCAAGGCGCAGAAGGTCGATCCCATCACCTATTACGTCAACGGCACCACCGTGTCCGTGACCGCCCGCTACAACGCCGCCGGCCTGGTGCTGCAGAGCTACAAGAACGGCACGACCCTGACGGACGCGAAGGCCAAGACCCTCAAGACCAAGGTCGAGAGCATCATCAAGTCCCAGACGAGCAGCAAGATGAGCGACTACGAGAAGGCGCTCGCCCTGCATGACTACATCGTGCTCAACGCCGGCTACGATTCCAGCGACGTTTCCTACACCGCCTACGGCGCGCTCGTCGAGGGCAAGGCTTCCTGCCAGGGCTACGCCGAAGCGACCTGCCTGCTCTACACCGTTGCGGGCCTTGAGAACCACTTCGTCCGTTCCGATTCTCTGGTGAACGTTGGCGGCACCCACGGCTACACCAAGGTCAAGATCGACGGCACCTGGTACTGCGTCGATACCACCGGCGACGATCCCCGTCCCGACAAGGCCGGCCGCGTCCGCCACGACTTCTTCCTGACCTCTGACGAGATCATGCAGCAGCGCTATACGCCCTGGAACGCCAGCTACTATCCCGCTGCGACCAAGATGACGCAGAACTACTACGTCAAGAACGACCTGGTCGTGTCCAGCACCAGCGAGCTGCAGGCCAAGGTCAAGGCTGCCACCAACGCCAAGAAGGCCAGCCTGGAAGTGTGGGTCGACGACTATTCTTCCGGCAGCTACTCTCTGGCCAAGATCAAGGCTGCGCTCACCAACGGCGCGTCCTGCACGGTCTACAGCCTCGGCTCCAGCGGCGTCGAACGCTGCACGATCTACATCACCTTCGAGTATTGATCGGCCCAAAAGGCGAGGGACTTGTTCCCTCGCCTTTTTCTTTTGCTCGGATATCCGGCGGGCTGAAGGTTTGAGGAACGGCCCGCTGCAAAGGGCGGCCGGGGACGCTTGGAACGGAGCGGGGAAATTTTCGCCCCTGACCGGAACGCTCTCCAAGGGCTCGGCGCTGGGAAAAACGGGTGTGCGTGTTCGAAGCGGCAACACGGTTTGAACCATCCGCAGGAACGCCGGAACGGGTCAGGGCAAAAGCGCCGCATGGCCGGAAACCATCCGGGCGGCGGTTCCTTTTCGAATGGGCTGGCAGAAAGAGCAGGCGGTGCAAACACACAGCGCCGCAGCCCCGGGGGAAAGATTCTGTGGAGGGAAGCTCTCCTGCGGGGGCGACGAAAGTTCCCTTCAAACAGGCCGGCAGAAAACAGCAGGCGGCCCTGTCCGGCGCACCCTTTCGAATCGGCGCGCGTTCCTTTGAAAGGGCCGCTCCAAAGCAGCGGACGCGCAAACGAACCGCCGGAAATCCCGAAAAAGTTTCTTCGGGGCAACTGCGGCGAAGCCTGCCGGCAGCACAGGCGGAGGATCTGCCGCGGCAAGCCTGTGGGAACGTCGGGAAGAGGCGGGTGCGCGTTCCTTTGAAGGAGCATCCCCCCATGTCGCAGGGAAAAACGCCGGAAAACGGGGGATTTCAACGATTTTATGGGAAGAAACTGGCGCTTGTCTTTGGCGGGACGGCGTGATAAAATAGCACAACAGAGCAGCCGGAAAGGAAGAAAAGTAACGTGAAAAGACAGCCGTTATGCTGTCTGCTCGGCCCGCAGGACCGGCGGCAGGATTTTGAAGGGAAAGCGGGAGACGCGCTGCGGGAGCAGCTGCTTGTTCTGCTGCGCAAAGCGCACGCCGAGGGCATCGGACAATTTGGCTGCTGCTGCGGCGTGAGTTTTTCGCTGCTGGCGGGCGAAGCCATCATGCAGCTCAAGGAGGAAATGGAGCCGGGAACGGTTCAGATGGTACTGTCCATGCCGAATGTGCCGCAGGACACGTCCTTTTGGAGCGAGGAAGAAAAAGCCCGGCAGAATGAGATCTTCTATTCCGCCGACCATATCAGCCATTGCCCCAACGAGGTGATGCCGCCCGATCAGGCCGGCGCGGCGGAGTATCTCATCCGTGCGGCCACCCATGCCATCGTGTATTTTTCGCCCGACCGGGAGCGCGACCTGAGCATGCTGCGGATCATCGACTTTTTCGGCATTCCCCACTGTAATCTGGCGCAGAAAGAGGAGCGGGGAAAGAGCCGGGAAGGCACGGAGGGGAGCGTCTGAAACGGGAGAGCCGGGTCGGTTTTTCAGCGGCAGCCTGGACGGGAACGTTCAAAAATCAGAGCGTTCAGGACGAGGACTCCTTCCGGATTTTTCGGAGTATTGAATTCGAATCATTGAATGCAAAGCAAGCCGCATTACGCGGCTTTTTGTGTTTTTGGAGAAACCGCTTCTATGAACGGAAAAGGCGGAAATGGCTGCTGCGGAGCGGTTTTTCACGTTGGGTGTTCAAAGGCGTAGAGAAAAAAAGCCGCGCGGCGGTTTTGCAATTTGAAACAGAGCGTTTTCGAGGGAAAGGGCTGAAAAGCGACCGTCGTTCCCCCACCGGCAGGGCTGCGGCAAAACGCGCGCCGGGGAGACAGCCTTTTCAACAGAAGGACGCCCCTTTCGGCGGGGATCCAACCTGTTCAACCGAACAAAAAAGAGCCGCGCCCAGCGACTCTTTTTCTTTTGTCTTTTGCTTTCTGGAAAAGCGGGTTTTCACATGCGCAGGCTTGCGTTTTTTCAAACGGCCCTCAAGCGCCCCGAACACCGCATGGCCGCGCCCCCGCGCCCCGCTTTCCGGCGGCTTTTTTACTTCTTGCCGATGTATTCCAGGCCGCCCATGTAAGGCACGAGCGCGTCGGGGATCTTGACGGAGCCGTCCTCCTGCTGGTAGTTTTCGAGGATGGCGGCCACGGTGCGGCCCACGGCCACGCCGGAACCGTTGAGGGTGTGGACCAGCTCGGGCTTGGACTTGGCGTCGCGGCGGAAGCGGATGCTGGCGCGGCGGGCCTGATAGTCCTCAAAGTTGGAGCAGGAGCTGATCTCCAGATACCGGCCGTAGCTGGGCATCCACACCTCGATGTCATAGGTCATGGCGGAGCAGAAGCCCAAGTCCCCACCGCACAGGCGCACCACGTGATAGGGGAGGCCCAGCTTCTGAAGCACCAGCTCGGCGTTGGCCGTCAGGCTCTCCAGCTCGGCATAGGAATCCTCGGGGCGGACGAACTTGACCAGCTCCACCTTGTTGAACTGATGCTGGCGGATGATGCCGCGGGTATCGCGTCCGGCGCTGCCCGCCTCGCCGCGGAAGCACGCGGAATAGGCGCAGTGCTTGATGGGCAGCAGGGAGCCGTCCAGGATCTGCTCGCGGTACATATTCGTCACGGGCACTTCCGCCGTGGGGATGAGGTAGTAATCCGTGCCTTCCACGTGATACATATCCTCGGCGAACTTGGGCAGCTGGCCCGTGCCGCGCATGGAGGCGGTGTTCGCCATGAAGGGCGGGAAGATCTCGGTGTAACCGGAGCAGCCGGTGTGGGTGTCGAGGAAGAAGTTGATGATGGCGCGCTCGAGCCGTGCGCCCAGGCCGCGGTAGAACGTGAAGCGCGCGCCCGTCACCTTTGCGCCGGTGTCAAAGTCCAGAATGTTTATATATTTTAATATGTCCCAGTGCGCCTTGGGGTCGAAGGCAAAGGCCGTCGGTTCGCCCCAGCGGCGCAGCTCCACGTTTTCGGAGTCGTCCTTGCCGGGCTGCACGTCCTTGAAGGGGATGTTCGGGATGGACATGAGGAACTCGGTCAGCTGCGCGTCCTTTTCGGCCACTTCCTTGTCCAGCTCGGTGATCCGGTCGGACAGCTCCTTCATCTCGGCCAGCAGGGCGGAAACGTCCTCGCCCGCCTTCTTGAGCCTGGGCACCTGCGCGGAGTCGGCGTTGCGCTTGGCCTTGAGCACTTCCACGTCGGCCATGAGGGCGCGGCGGCTCTCGTCCAGCGCCAGCAGAGCGTCCACGTCGATGTCGGTCTTGTTGCGCAGGGCCAGCGCCGCGCGCAGCTCGTCGGGATTGTTGCGAATACGCTTGATATCCAGCATGATGAACTACCTCTCTGTTCGTGAAGGATTTGCGTCAGAAAAATCAGTCAGAAAAATGGAAGAAAAACGCCGCGCGTTCCGGCGCGGGAAGGCAGGGCGATGCGTTTTTTTGAAAAGCGCATTTGCGCGCACGCTTCTCAAAACGCCATGCGCCGGACGCACGGGTTCGAAAACGTTTTTCAAGCCCCGAAAACCGGCCTGCGGCGGCTTTGTTACATCCGCCGGGGCGCGGCCACGCCGATGAGGTTCAGACCCGTGGCGATGACCGAACGGGCGGCCTCCGTCAGCGCAAGGCGGGCGTACTGCACCGCGGGCGCTTCGCCCATGATGCGGTTGTCCAGATAGAACTTGTTGTACGCCTGGCAAAGGTCGATGACGTGCCGCGTCACGATGGAGGGCTCGTACTTTTCGCAGGCGGAGCGCACGGCGGCGGGGAATTCTCCCAGCAGGCGCACCACTTCGAGGGAAGCCGGATCGCTCAGCACGCTGTAGTCAACGTCGCCGCCGGGCTGCCAGCCGCCCTTTTGCAAAACGGAGCAGCAGCGGGCGTGGGTGTATTGGCAATAGGGGCCGGTCTCGCCGTCAAAGTTCAGCGCGCGGTCCCAGCTGAACACCACGTCCTTGATGCGGCCGGAAGAAAGCGCGTTGAACACGATGGCGCCCACGCCCACCTCGCGGGAAATTTCGTCGATGTTTTCCAGGCCGGGGTTCTTTTCGAGCATGATGCTGCGGGTCAGCTCAATGGCCTTTTGCAGCACTTCCTCCAAAAAGACCACCTTGCCCTTTCGGGTCGAAAGCGTGCCCTCTTCGGTCGAGACCATGCCGAACGCCACGTGGACCAGGTCCTTCGCCCAGTCGTAGCCCATCATTTCGATGACCTTGAAGAACTGGCGGAAATGCAGGTTCTGCTGGTAGGCCACGACGTACAGGCACTTGTAAAAATCATAGGTGTCCTTGCGATAGAGCGCCGCGGCGATGTCGCGGGTGGCGTAAAGCGTCGCGCCGTCGCTGCGCAGGATCAGGCAGGGGGGCATGTGCTCCTCTTCGGGGAAGCGCACCACGGACGCGCCGTCGTCGATCTCCAGCAGGCCCTTTTCCTTCAGCTCGGAAATGACCCGGCCCATCTTGTCGTTGTAGAACGACTCGCCCGCATAGGAATCAAACGTGATGCCAAGGAGCTGATAGACCCGGTCCACCTCCCTGAGCGTCAGGTCGCGGAACCAGTGGAACAGCTCGAGGGACTCGGGATCGCCGTCCTCGATGGACTTGAAGGCCGCGCGGGCCGCGTCGTTGAGGGAGGGATCCTTTTCGGCCTCTTCGTGGAAGCGGGTGTAAATTTTGAGCATCTCCCGCACGCCGCCCTTTTCGATGGTGTCGCGGTCGCCCCACAGGCGCAGCGCCACGATGAGCTTTCCAAACTGCGTGCCCCAGTCGCCCAGGTGGTTGATGCCCACGCAGTGATAGCCCAGGAAGCCGAAGAGGTTGTAGAGCGCATGGCCGATCACCGTCGTGCTCAGGTGGCCGATGTGGAAGGGCTTTGCGATGTTGATGGAAGAATAATCGATGCAGATGGTCTTGCCCGCGCCCTCGTCGGACGAGCCGTAGCGCGCGCCCTGCGAGAGGACGGCGTCCATCACGGTGCGGGCGTAGGTGGCGCGGTCAAGGAAAAAGTTCAGATAGCCGCCGGCCACTTCCGTGCGCGCCACAAAGGGCGGAAACGCCGCTTCAGAAGCGAGCTGCGCCGCAATGGCGGGCGGGGCCTTGCGCAGCGTGCGCGCCAGGCGGAAGCAGGGCAGGGCAAAATCGCCCATTTCCGGGTTGGGGGGCGTTTCGAGCATTTGGGAAAGCTCCGCCGCCTCCATGCCTGCCGCAGGCGCCAGAGCCTCGGCAAGCGCTTGTTTGAAATCCATAGGAAACACCTCGTTTATAACGTTTCTCGTTCAATAGTTTAGTATACCAGCAAAATGGGACAGATGGAAGAGTACAGGCGGCAGGAGCAGGGGTTTTCCCAAAAAGTCTTTTGGCGTTTGCGGAAAATTCGGAGGGCGGGACG
>JAEYFO010000210.1 GCA_023402915.1 Bacillota bacterium
TGCTCGACAAGCCCCAGAAATCCGACGCCTACAAGTGCGGCATGAGCCGTGTTCTGCCCCTTTCCCGGCTGGCCGAATACGTCCGTGCCCTCCGTCCCGCAGGGGAGGCCCCTTCCGTGAAGGAGTGGGCTGCCGCGCCCTGCGCGGGGGACGAGGCGCTCCTTCGCGCGCGCATCCTTTCGGGCGTGGACGCCTGGACGAAAAAGCTCTTCGGCGGCTGGCTCAAGGACGCGGCGGAGGAGATGGAAAAGCTCTTCAAAATGGGCTATCGCATTTATCACACGTCGGACTATCACGCCGCGCGGGAATACTGCGCCGTGCGCTTTGAGGGGACGGACGCGCGCTACGGCTTTGTCGCTTCTTCCAAGTGCCGCAACATGATGGCCTACGGCGCGCCCCGGGGCGTGGGCAAAGCGCAGCGCATCCCCACGCCGGAGGACGAGGGCTGGGAGCAGCGCTGGCTGGATCCGGCCGCGCCGGACTTCTGCCGCACGTTCGCCCGGGCGGGGCTGGAAAACACCTGCGGCCGCGGCGCGCTGGATTTTGCCATTTTGGGCTGGGGCGACGACATGCGCTGGGCAGGCCGCTGGAAATCCAAGGCCGAGCCGGGCGAAGTGGTCGAGCCCGATCCGGACGTTCCCGTGCGGGGCGGCGGCTACAACGTCGGCTCCGCGGGCAACCCCCGCCGCAGGGACTACGAGGCGCTGCTCACGTGCGCCTGGGGCGGTCTGGTCCTCTATCTGCCCAAGGCGCTCTATATCGACAGCTCCAAAAACGCGCTGCTGCGCGCGGGCGTTTTGAGCCTGTTTTGAGTCCCCCAAACGGCATATTTTCAAACAATTTGTAAATCCTGGGCGCTTTTCCTTGCGAAGAGCGCCCCTGTTCGTTAAGATTGAGAAAAACAGGAAACCTTTGAGCTTTTCGGGAGGGATGACTTTTGTTCAAACGAACGGTATGCTTTTTCGCCGCGCTTTTGCTGCTGGCGCTTTGCGCCTGTTCCGCCCCGAAAACGCCCGAACAGACGGCGGCCCCCGCCGCGACGGACGAGCCGCAATCCGCGTCCGATCCCGGCGCGGAGGACAACCCCGCGCCCTCTCCGGAGGCGGACGAAACGGACGCCTACCCCGACCCGGCGCAGGGCGATCCCTCCGCCACGCCCGAAGCGCCTGCGCTCACGTTCGACGAAGCGGCGCTCGCCGGTCTGCCGGAGCGGGAGGAATATCTCCGCCTGCACGAACAGAATCCGCAGGTCCTCGGCTGGATCACCGTGCCCAACACGAAGATCAACTACGCCGTGGCCCTCGGGACGGACAACGACTATTATCTTTCCCACACGCTCGAGGGGGAGGACTCCAAATCCGGCGCGATCTTCTTCGACTACCGCACGGACGGAGCGCTGTCCTGTCGGCATCTGATCGTTTACGGGCACAACATGCGGGCCGGAACGATGTTCCACGACCTTGGCAGCTACAAATACAAGGACTTTTTTGAAAACAACCGGATCATCACGCTGTGGGCGGGCAGCGAAAAGCGGCAATACGAAGTGTACGCCGCGTTCATCGCGCCGCGCGACGTGTATTTCATCCGGGAAAAATTCCAGGACGACCAGCATTTTCTCGACTACATGAACGACCTCAAACAGCGCAGCAAGTTCCCCACGGACGTGGAGCTTTCGCCCGCCGGCCAGATCCTGACGCTGAGCACCTGCACCTATGAAGAGCCCGACGCCCGCTTCGTCGTGCAGGCGCGCCGCGTTTCCTGACCCCCGGCGGCAGAAGCGGCTTTCCGCCGCAAACCGGCCTGTTCGACACGACTCACCCCAACCGGCTTGAATTGGCCTTCAAAAGGAGGGATATTCTTTGAAACACCGCTGGAAAAAAACGCTGGCGCTGCTGTTCTCTGCGGCGCTGCTCCTTTCCGCCCTGCCCGCTTCGGCAGCTTCTTCGCAGGGCGCGATCGCCTATGTCACCGACGCGGATGGCACATGGTATCTTCAGACCGAGACCGGGCTTCGCCCCATCGGCTCGGCCAATCCCGCCGCTGCGCTCAAAAACAAACTGACCCTTTCCGCGCCGGAAAAGCTGTCCGCCGTGTTCTCCGGCGGCATGGTGCGCCTTTCCTGGCCCGCGAAAAAAGGCGCGGCCGCCTATCAGATCTACCGCGGCACGGAAGAAAAGCAGGGCGAGCTGATCGGCCTTGTCTACGCCTCCGGCCCGGACTTTGCGGACGGGAAGGGCTTTTGGTTCTACGATATGACCCCGGCCTCCGGCGAAACGAGCACGTACCGGGTCGCCGCGCTGGCGGAAAACGGGCTGACGCTCTCGACGCAGAGCGCGGCGCTCTCCATCCCCGCCGAAGCCGTCCCCGCGCGGGAGGGCACGGGCAGCCGGGTGCAGAGCGGCTCCTATGAAAACGGCGTGCTGCGCCTTTCCCCCATGCCGGTGACGGGCATTCCCTACAACGTCTATGTGGGCGTTGCCACCCGCAGCGGCAAGGTGGTGCTGGGCACGACGGCGGACAACATCGTCACCGAATACGACAGTCTGAAAAACGTCGCTTCCTCGACGTTTCGCAACCCCCTCATGAAGGGCAAATACACCGCCACCATGTCCATCAACATCTGGGACAGCGGCATCAACTTCACCAACCCCTATACCATGCTTCGCTGCACGTTTGACTTCGAGGTCAAATAGCCAAAATCAAGCCGCGCGGCGAGCGCCCGATTTTTTGAAACTTCCAAAAATGCGAACCGGCCGAAGAGCGTCTCCGGCCGGTTTTGTTTTTTTGATATGGGATTTTTTTTGAAACGTGCGGGGAGTTTGGGGCAGAAGGGCGCAGACTTTTTCAAACGGCATATTTTTCAGAATACGCCCACGGCAGTCCGCTGCAAAACAGCAGCGGTTCCATTTTCAGAAAAGGAGCGCGGCAGCGCAGCGGTTTGTTTTCGAAACAGCTACAAAGGAACCAATCGTCCTTGCAGCCCTTGCGCCAGCGCAAGGGTTGTTTTCAAAACAGAGGAGGCCCTCCGCGTCCCTTTCAAAAAACCTTTGCGGGCGTTCCGTTCCAAAATCGGCAAAGGAAGCCCTTGGGCCAAGACGCTTTTCCAATAGTTTCCAATGGTTTTCGAACGAGCTTCCCCGCGCATCGAATTTTTCGAAACGGTTATTTCGGCTTCCGTTTTTGCCCTATTTCGAGAAAATTCCCTTATCCATCTGCGGCAAACGCCTTTGAAGCGTCTGCCGGACGGCAGCCCCGCGCGCCTTATTCTTCCCCGAAGAGGTACTTGCCGATCACATGGGCCACGCCGTTTTCGTTGTTGGACGGCGCGACCACGTCCGCCGCTTCCAGCGCTTCGGGCACGCCGTTCGCCATGCACACGCCCAGCCCCGCCGCCCGGATGATGGGCACGTCGTTGGCGCTGTCGCCCACGGCAACGGTCTCCTCGATGGGGATATTCAAAAGCTCCGCCGCATGAATGAGGGCCGTGGCCTTGTCGATGCCGTAGGGCGTGATGTCGATCACGTCCGGGCAGCCCTTGACCGGCGTGGCCCGGCCGGCAAAGCGCTCCGTCAGCGCCGCAGTGATCCCATCCGTCCGCTCCGCAGGAAGCAGCACCGTCGCCTTTTCCGCCGGGAGGGACACGATGCGCGCTTCCTCCGTCACAATGCCCCGGTAGCCCAGATAAACCTCCGTCAGATCGGCCATTTCGCCCTCCGCAACGAAGAAATACTCCGACCCGACGTTACAGTGAAAATACACCTGATGCTCCTTGGAAAAGGCCAACAGATCGGACAGAAACGCTTCGTCGAACCCGCCGCTCCAGAGCTTTTCTTCGCCCGGATAGCGGTAAATGGCGCTGCCCGAGTGCGCGAGGATCAGCCCCTTCTTCACGCCGATCTGGTCGAACACCCAGCTGGCCGCCCGGTAGGGCCGCCCCGTGGCGATCATGACGATATAGCCCGCCTCCGCCGCCCGGCGCACCGCCGCAGCATCCGTTTCGGAGATCTTTTTTTCGTCGTTGAGCAGTGTGCCGTCCAGGTCGAGCGCGATGAGACGATAGTTCATGGTCGTTCTCCTTTGAAAAAATTCGAGCAAAATGAAGCCGGGCAATTCAAAGCGCAGCGCGCCCCCGTCGAACCGGCCAATGCACGAGGGCATTTTATGCGTTACAGCTTTTTAACGAGCCTGTTCGGGGGTCACGCTGCCAGGAGGGCAAGGTCTGAAAATCGCGCCGTTTTATCGATCGAGGACGTACTGTTCCAGAATTTTCGCCACGCCCGCGCCGTTGTTGGACGGCGCGATCACGTCCGCCGCTTCTTTGGCCGCGGGCACGCCGTTTGCCATGCACACGCCCAGCCCCGCCGCGCGGATCATGGGAATGTCGTTTTCCGTGTCGCCGATGGCGATGATCTCTTCCCTCGAAACGCCCAGAGACTCCGCCGCCGCCAGCAGCGCCGAGGCCTTGTCCACCCCGAGGGGCGTAAAGTCGATCACGCAGGCGTCCGACACGGCGATCTCCGCCCGGCCGCCGAACTCTGCCTTCAAAAGCGCCGCCGCCCGGGGCGTTTCCTCTGCGGGCGTGATGACGTTGAGCTTGCCAAGGCGCAGCTTGAGCATATCCTCCAGCGGCGTCACCACGCCCGGATAGCCGAAATAACTCTCCGTCAGGTCGGCCATGGGATGGGGGCGGAGAAAATAATAGTCCCGCGGGCCCATGCCATGGAAAAAGTAATCGTGCTGCGCGCAGAACGCCGCCAGGTCCCGCACAAACTCCGGGTCGTGGCTGCGGCTGTAGACCGTTTCGCCCGACGGATAGGCGCTCACCAAACCGCCCGCCTGCGAAAGGATCAGCCCTTCGCCGACGCCCAGCGTTTCAAACACCCAGCAGGCCGCAGGATAGGGACGGCCGGTGGCCAGCATCACATGGACGCCCTGCGCGACGGCGGCGCGGATGGCGCGAACGTTCTCTTCGGGAATGTTTTTCTGATCGTCCAGCAGCGTGCCGTCCAGATCCACGGCCACGAGCTTGTAGGCAGGGGTCATTTTGCTTCCTCCGATTTTGATTTTCCCCGGCTTATCCCGCCGGAGGCGTCTGCGTTTTCAGGCGAATGTTTCGGCGGCTTTTGTCAGTTCAAAACATATTCTTCCAGAATCTTCGCCACGCCCGCGTCGTTGTTGGACGGCGCGATCACGTCCGCCACTTCTTTGGCCGCGGGCACGCCGTTTGCCATGCAAACGCCCAGCCCGGCCGCCGCAAGCATGGCGATATCGTTTTCCGAATCGCCCATGGCCATTGTTTCTTCTCTCGGGATCCCCAAAAATTCCGCTGCCGCCAGCAGCGCTACGCCCTTGTCCACCC
>JAEYFO010000256.1 GCA_023402915.1 Bacillota bacterium
AACCAACTGAACTACACCCACCATAACTGGCGCGCCCGCAGGGATTCGAACCCGGGACCTACGGCTTAGAAGGCCGTTGCTCTATCCAACTGAGCTACAGGCGCAAAATGACGAACCGGACGGCTCACTTCTGCGGCGGCGCTCTGCATTCACTGCCAACGCTTAGAAAGTATATCACCCAATTCGTTCCATGTCAACCACTTCAACCGATTTTTCAAAAACAATCGGACAAATTTCTGCGTCAGTCATAAACCCAGCGGATATCCGCCCGGATTTTCCCCTCCGCGATCTCCAAAACGGCATAGCTGGGCCCGGAAAAGCGCGGATAGGCCACGCTGCCGGGGTTCAGGATCAAAAGCCCGCCGTTGTTTTCCAGCAGCGGCCTGTGCGTGTGCCCAAAAAGCGCCGCCTGCACGTTCAGCTCCTTCGCCCGGTAATAGAGCTTATCCGTGCCGAAGGACACGCCATAGCGGTGGCCGTGCGTACAAAACAGCTTCACGCCCCCCTCTTCAAGCACCAGCTCGTCCGCTGCGGAGGAGCCGAAATCGTTATTGCCCCGGACGATGGCCGTGGGCAGGCCCTCGTTGACCAGAACCTGCCCGTCGCCGGCATAATCGCCGAGAAAAATCGCGCCGTTCAATACGCCCGCCGCCCGCACCGCGTCGCGCAGCGCCTGATGCTCGCCGTGGGAATCGCTGAACACGCCGATCCGAATGATGTTTCCCATTCCACTGTTCTCCGAATGGTTCGTCAGCGCGCCGATTCCTGCTCGAGCAGGCGGTGCATTTCCCGAAGCGCCGCGCCCCGATGGCTGATGGCGTTCTTTTCTTCCGCCGTGATCTCCGCATAGGTTTTGGAAAGCTCCGGGATCACGAACAGCGGGTCGTAGCCAAAGCCGCCGTCCCCCTTCTCTTCGTGCCCCACCACGCCTTCGCACGTGCCGCGGGCCAGAAGCATCTCCTTTCCGGGACGCACCAGCGCGATGCAGGACACGAACCGGCAGGCGCGCTTTTCGTCCGGCACGTTTTTCATCTCTTCAAGGAGCTTTTGGTTGTTCTTTTCATCCGTCGCGCCCTCGCCCATGGGACCAACGCCGGAATAGCGGGCGGAATACACCCCCGGCGCGCCGCCCAGCGCGTCCACCATCAGGCCGGAATCGTCCGCCAGCGCCGCGCAGTCCGGCAGCAGCGCATGGACTTCCCGCGCCTTTTTCGCAGCGTTTTCCTCAAAGGTCTTTCCGTCCTCTACCACCTCGACGGAAACGCCCATGTCCTTGAGGGAAACGACGTCGTCGAACCAGGGAGAGAGGATCTGCTTGATCTCCCGCACCTTGTGCGCGTTATTGGAAGCGATGACCAGTTTCATTTTTCTTCGTCCTTTCCGGCGGCAAGCGCCTGCTCGACGGCGGCGTTCTGAAGGGCATACAGCCGCATGATGCCCGCTTCGCCCAGGGAGATCAGCTCCAGCAATTCTTCTTTTTCGATGGGACGGCGTTCGCCCGTGCCCTGCACCTCCACAAATTCCGCGCCGGACATGACGAGGTTCACGTCCGCATCCGCGCCGGAATCCTCCACATAGCAAAGGTCCAGCATGGGCTGATCCTTCACCACGCCCACGCTCACCGCGGCGACGTTCTGCTTGAGCGCGCCGGAAAGCCCCAGCCGCGAAAGCGCCAGCGCCACGGCCACATAGCCGCCGGTGATGGAAGCGGTGCGCGTGCCGCCGTCCGCCTGCAACACGTCGCAGTCCACCTTGACAGTGCGCTCTCCCAGCTCGCTCAGCTTGACCGCGCAGCGAAGCGACCGGCCGATGAGGCGGGAGATCTCCGTGCTTCGGCCGTCGGGGCCGTTTTTGTAATTTTCGCGCTTTTTGCGCTGCGGCGTTGCGGAAGGAAGCATGGCGTATTCCGCCGTCAGCCAGCCCCGGCCGCTGCCCGTCAAAAAGGGCGGCACCTTGTCCTCCACCATCGCCGTGCAAAGCACCCGCGTTTTTCCGCAGCAGATGAGCACCGATCCGCCGGCGTATTCCGTATAATCCGTTTCGATGGAAACCGGGCGCAGCTCGTCCGGCTTTCTTTTGTCCACACGTTCCATGACGCGATTCCTTTCGCCGCAAACGCGGCTATTTTTTCTGAACTTTTTCTCAAAAGCAAAGACCCCGCGCCTTTCCCCTGCGCGGATTCCATCCAAATCATAAGCCCCGCGCCCGCCGCAAGTCAACCTCTTTGCCAAAACAAAAAGAGAGGAGCTTCCCCCTCTCTTCAACGCAGCCGGTTGACGTACAGCGGCGCGGCCGCCGCCCGGCTCCACTCCTTCCCCTCCACCAGGATCTGCACGGACGGCACGCCGAAGCTCCGGCAGGTGAGCGCCAGCGTTTCCTCCGCCCGCGCGGGGAGGGACGCGAACTCTTCAACGTTTTCAAACTCCCGCGAAAGGTTCACGACCGCCACGCCCCGCTCCACCGTCACGCCCAGCAGCCGCGTTCCGTCGGGAAAACAGCTTTGCAGCGCGTCGGTCTGCGCCGGGCCTTTGAGCAGTTCGGAAAGCGCCTGCTCGAGCGTCGGCTCTTCCGAAAGGCTCCGGGTGACGGGAACGTTCAGCGTGCCGTCCAAATTGGAAAAGTACAGCTCAACGGTGTTTTCGCCGCTGTCGCCGCCCATGACGGAGAGCGTTTCCGGATTGAGCTGCATCCGGCCAAAGGGTTTTGAAACGTCCGTCCCGTTGGGAAGGGCCTGTTTCTTTTCGCCGTCAAAGAGGAATTCGACCGTGTCGATCGCAGAAAACTCCACGAGCGTGTTGGTGACGGCCGCCAGAAGATTTCGCTCCCTCCAGGCGCTCGGCAGCTCCGGCAGATGTTTGAGGTTCACCCGCGCGGCCCCGCCGTCATAGATCCGCAGTTCAAACTCCACCCCTTCCGGCACGACGGGCGAAAGCCCCAGCGTTTTGACCGCCGCCGCATTTTCTTCCGTGTCCGTCAGGTTGTTGAGCGCCGCCTTGCCGATGCCCTCTTCCCAGGGAATTTCCTTCATCACCGGAACGAGCAGGCCGGACGCCTCCTGATAATACAGCACCGTGCCGCGC
>JAEYFO010000260.1 GCA_023402915.1 Bacillota bacterium
CCGCCGCCGCGCATATAGGGCAGGAAGATCAGACCGTCTGCTCCGGGCGGGCAGTCGAGGGCCATGTCGTTGAGGCGGTTGTAGTCCAACTCGCCGTGCTGGCCGTCAAATTTGAGCAGGTCGCGCAGCCACTGATAGCACACGCCGCCGCCGAACACGATGTGATGGGGCACATAGCCCTTGCCGGTGATGTCGGAAAGACCCAGCACGCGGGAGGGGCAGTCTGCGACAGTGGTGGGGCTGTAGATACCTGTCCACATGGCGGAGCCGATGTACATGTAGCAGATGCCTTCTTCGACGATGCCCGCGCCGCCAGCGCCAATGGACACGTCGCCGCCGCCGACCACAACGGGCGTTCCGGGCAGCAGACCGGTCAGCTTGGACGCTTCTTCGGTCACATGGCCCATGACGTGGGAGGAGGGATAGATCTTGGGCAGCTTCTCGGCGGTGATGCCGATGGCGTCGAGGATCTCGGGAGACCAGTCGCGGGTGCGGCGATCCATCATGGCGGAGTCGGATGCGTCGGAATAATCCGTCGCCACTTCGCCCGTCAGGCGGAAGGAGACGTATTCCTTGGCCTGCAGGAACTTCCAGGTCTTTTCGACCAGTTCGGGCATGTTGTCGCGGAACCAGGCGATCTTGAAGGCGGAATAGGTTTCGGTGGCCAGGCCGCCGGCGGTGATATCATAGAACTTTTCGAAGCCGCCCAGCTTGTCGCAGACTTCCTTGACCTGCTTTTCGGTACGCATATCCGCCCAGATGAACACAGGGTTGATCAGCAGATTGCCGTCCTTGTCGATCGGGATGGCCGTGGACATCTGTCCGGAAGGCGCGACGCCCGCGATCTCTTCGGGCTTGATGTCGTACTTTTCAAAGAACGTCCTGGAAATGTCGCAGAAGGCGTTCCACCAGTCGTCAGGGTTCTGCTCGACCCAGTTGTTGTGGGGATAGTAGGAGGGATATTCGCGGTATTCCGTGGCCAGGGCGTTGGCCTTGTCGTCAAAAATGACCACCTTGATGCCCGTCGTGCCCAGGTCAAAGGCCATGATCTTGTTCTTCGTCATGTGCTGTTTCTCCCTTTTTCAAGTGTTGATGCTGAACTGATGTGTGGGAAAGCCGCAACGCGGAAAAAGTGTTCTGAAATTACTTGGAAGCTTCGTCAAAGCCCTTGAGGATGGCGATGGAGGCGGAAACGCCCAGACGGTCCGCGCCCGCTTCGAGGTTGGGGATCACGTCCTCCCAGGTGCGCATACCGCCGGAAGCCTTGACCTTCATCGTCGCGGGGATGGAAGCCTTCATCAGCGCCACGTCGTGAGCCGTTGCGCCGCCGGTGCCAAAGCCCGTGGAGGTCTTGACGAAGGTTGCGCCCGCCTTGGCGGCAGCCTTGCAGGCCTCGGCCTTCTCTTCGTCCGTCAGGTAGCAGGTCTCGATGATGACCTTGACCAGCGTGCCGTTTGCCGCGTCCACAACGGCCTTGATGTCCTTGTAGACCGTCTCGAAATCGCCGGCCTTGGCCGCGCCGACGTTGATGACCATGTCCACTTCTTCCGCGCCGTTTTTGATGGCGTCCTTCGTTTCAAAGGCTTTCGTTTCGGGGGTGTTCGCACCCAGCGGGAAGCCGATGACCGTGCAGGTCTTGACGCCGGTGCCCTTGAGCAGCTTGGCCGCTTCGGCGACGTTGACGGGGTTGACGCACACGGAGGCCGCGCCGATTTCGGCCGCTTCCTTGCAGATCTTTTCAATGTCCGCGGGGGTGGAGAAGGCTTTGAGCAGGGTGTGGTCCATCATTCCGGCCAGTTCTTTGCGATTCATGGGAAAAGACTCCTTTCGATTTTCAGGGCGCCGCAGTCCCCCGGGAAAGAGGGACGCGGCTGATTTTGGATGATTTCAGAGAGGATTTTGGAGAATTCTGGGAGGTTTTGGGAAAAAATTGGAAGTTACGCCTTGATCAGGCCCAGCTTGATGAGGTTTTCCTTGATCTTGGCCTTTTCCGCGTCGTTCAGCTCGGCGAGGGGCTTGCGCATATAGCCCAGCGGCACGCCGATCAGCTCGGAAGCGTACTTGTAACCGGCGACGAACGGGCCGCACTTGAGCGCCTGACGGAGCTGGAGCACGTATTCCTGCTGCGCCTGAGCTTCTTCGATCTTGCCGGCAAAGTGCAGGTCGCACAGCTTGATGATGGGTTCGGGGAACACGGCGGAGATCAGGGAGATGATGCCCAGACCGCCCAGCTGCATGATGGGGAAGGTGGTGGCGTCGCTGCCGTTGAGGAATTCCATCGGACGGTCGTGACCGATGAGGCGGATGGTCTCCTGAATGTGGACGAAGTCCAGCACGCTCTCTTTATAATAGAAGCAGTTCTCCACGTCCTGGAAGATCTTGGCCACGGTGGCGGGGGCGAGGGTGTTGCCGCTCTGGGGCGCGTTGTAGATGCAGCAGGGCAGCTTGGTCGCCTGGAACACCGTGGTGAAGTATTCGGCCAGAGCGGGCTGGGTGAAGCCGTACACGCAGGGCTGGGACATGGAGATCGCATCCACACCCGCCGCTTCATAGCCCTTGAGCACGGTCAAGGCGTCGCGGGTGGTGTTGCCCACGATGTTGGCCATGACGGGCACACGGCCGGCCGTGGCTTCCACGACGACGCGGGTGGTTTCGATCAGCTCTTCAATAGACAGGGAAAGCGCTTCGCTGGCCAGGCCGTTGGTGAACAGACCCGCAATGCCGCTTTTGATCTGGTATTCGACTTCGCCGCGCAGCAGATCGTAATCCACGTCGCCGTTGGCGGTAAAGGGAGTAATCAGTTCGGTGACAGCGCCTTTGAAGGATTGGAAGTTTGCCATGATTCTGTTTCTCCTTGCTTTGTTGTTGTGAATAGAATCGGTTTGAAACATTTGAAAATAAATCTGATTTTTTGAACAGATGTATTACATAAGTGCATCATAGCACCATAGAAGAACAAATGCAATAGCAAAAGTCGAAAATATTAAAATTTCTTTTTGAATCCGGAAGAAAATTGACAAAAAACAGACGTGTATTCTTAAAAATCGGCTGGAAAAAATAAAATATGAAAACAAACAGCAGTCGAATTACATTTGTTCCAAGGAAAAAATGGTGGGTTCAGAAGATGGGGCGGCGGCGCAAAGTCCGAACGCCGCAGCAGCGGCGCGATGCACGGCGTAAAACGGCAAGGAACGAGGCGGAAAAGTTCTTTTTTTAATTTTCGGAGTAAAATGAACATTATTTCTTGCGCGCTGGAAAGGAATTGCATATAATGGAGAAACAAAGAGGAACGAAGCAAATTTGTGAGGAGACAGGCGCATGGCAAATTGGGACAGGCAGCTTCTGGGCAAGATCGCACGGCTGTATTATGAGGACGGACAGACGCAGGCCCAGATTGCGGAACGGTTCGGCATTTCGCGGCCCATCGTGTCGCGCAAGCTGGCGGAAGCCCGGGAGGCGGGCATCGTCAAGATCTTCATCGACACGGGCGACGACGGCATGAGCGATCTGGAGCGAAGGCTCTTTTCCGCGTTCCGGCTCAAGGGCGTGCGCGTGGCCTCCGTGCCGGAGGAGGACGAGGCGCTGGGCGTGCAGCTGACGGCGCAGACCGGCGCGCAGTATCTGAGCGAGTTCCTCTCGCCCGGCGACCGCATCGGCGTGGGCTGGGGCTGGACGCTGTATGAGCTTTCCACCTATTTGGCGCCGGTGAATTTTCAGACAGGCCTGGTCTGCCAGCTGGCGGGCAGCGTGGACAACGCCATGACCCGCGGCTACGCCAATGAGATCGTGGGCAACCTTTCCCGCCGTCTCAACGCGCATGAAGCTTACGCCTTCCCCTGCCCGGTGATGGTGGATAACGTCATCATCGCGGATACGCTGCGCCACGATCTCAAGGTGCAGAGCGTCCTCGAGTGCGGCAGGAGCTGCAACAAGCTGCTGGTCAACATCGCGCTGCCTGACAAGGGGAGCTGCCTGTATCAGGCGGGTTATCTCAACGACGCCGATCTGGCGCATTTGGAAGAAAACCACGCGGTCGGAAGCATTTGCTGCCGCTTTTTCGACGAAAACGGCCAGACCTGCGATCAGCGCATCAACGAGCGTACCATGGGCATCTCCATCGAGGAGATCCGCAAGGCCGAATGCGTCATGGCCTGCATCACGGGCCGCCGCAAGGCCAAAGCGGTCTATTGCGCGCTGCGCGCCGGGCTGATCGACGTGCTGGTGATCGATTCCGTCACGGCAGCGGAAGTGGTGCGGCTGGTGGAAGCGCAGGGCTGAGACACGAAAAGAACAAAAGAAACGTTTGAAAAAGGAGCGGAACATCCGTCTCCTTTTTTGCGCGCTGCGACGGCTTGACAGTTCGAAAAACTTCTGGTATACTAAAAATAACAATTTTATAGTAAAAGAACCGTCGATGCGGAATCGCATAGAAGGGCTTTTCAATATTTTTACTGTGAGGTAAGCGATATGAAGAAAGCCGCTTCTATTTTTTTGCGCGCTCAAATCGAACCCGAAGATATTGACCTGTTGATGCAGTGGATGGCGAACCCCAGCGTGACCCGCTATCTCAACGAAGATCCGGAAATCCTCCGTGCGCTCGAACAGACGCGCGCAACAGTTTCTGCCCCCATGCTGACCTATCATTTCAATCGACAAGGACGATTTTTTCTGGTTTGTCCGGAAGAATCGGACGCGATCGGCTTTGTCAAGCTGCGCGAAGCAGCGCAGCCGGACGTGTATGAGATCGTTTATGCCATCGGGGAGGAGCAGCTTTGGGGCCGCGGCTACGGCAAAGGCGCGATCAATTCCGCCCTTGCGAAGGTGTTTTTCGATCTGCGTGGCAAGGCTGTCGTCGCTAAAATTTGTCCGGATAACCATCGCTCCATCCGCTCGGTCCGTTCCTGCGGCTTTCAGCCGGCAGGCAGCGAGGGCCTGCTGACGCTGCATCGTATCACCATGGGCGAATACTTTTCCCAACTGCGAAAGCGCAGCAGCCGCAGCGAAGAAGAAGCCTGATAAAACGTGTTTTTCCGATAAAGTACGAACAAGAGTGAGTACAAATGAAATAACTCCCGGGATATGGAACAAGTGAACGTTCCGAGGCCGGGAGTTATTTTTTTGAAAATATGAGATTCGGTTGACGGGGCTGCAAAGATGATTTGTGCGAAAAACTATTTCTCCAGCGAAAGGATCCCGGCGCAGAATGAAACGGGTTCAAATTGCAGCGTCGGAAAATCTTTTCGCAACTCCTCCGCTACAAAATAGAGTTCGTCCGCATCCCAAGCGTTGCCTGCCTGCGCTTTGCACTGTTCCAACTGTGCGCGCGTTTCGAAGGCCACATCGCCGATAAAGAGATGTCCGCCGTCATTGAGTAGAGGCAGCAGTTCTTTGAGAAAAGGAACCTTTTGTTCGTCCGTCAGGTGGTGGAGCGAATAGGTGGCAACAATGGCGTCGTAGCGGGTTTTCCGCAGTTGCGGAACAAGCCCCTGGGAAAAATCGCCCAGATACAGCTTCGCGCCAGGCATTTTTTCTTTGGCAAGCGTCAGCATTCGCTCAGAAAAATCCTGACCGTAAATGCGGCAGCCCTGCTCGTAAAGCCTGGCGGAAAGCGTTCCCGTTCCAAAGCCGACATCCAGCACAGTGCGGGCTTCTGCGCCCAATACGCGGGCATAAATTTCGCCCAGGATTTGCCGGTATCCCGCAAAGGGATAGGCGTTATTTTCATCCGTCAGGCCGACGCTTTTGTCGTAGCCATCGGCCCAAAGATCAAAGCCGGTTTCCTTTAGCATGGGAAAGCGCTCCTTCTTCGGCGCGTCCGTAAAACTGAAACAGGCGGGAACGCACCGGAAAGGGAAGGGAGCCAAATGCGTCAGAACTGTCTCATGCTCTATGAACTGCTTCCATAAAAATTCAAAAAAACAAAACCTCGCAAACCAAAGGTTACGAGGTTCTGCTTGGCGGAGAGAAAGGGATTCGAACCCTTGAACGGAGTTACCCGTTACACGATTTCCAGTCGTGCGCCTTAGACCAACTCAGCCATCTCTCCATAGATGCTTTTCGCAGGTCAACGGATACATTATACGAGAGAGCGGTTGGAAAGTCAAGGGATAAAACGGGAGAAAGCAAAATTTTTCTTGAAACCTCCGCAAAAGCGCTCGGTCAGCGGCGGCCAAAGCCGCGAAAGCCCGGTGCACCCAGACTTCCGGCCAGCAGGGCGGCGACGACGGCCAGCGCGGGCGAAAGCAGGCAGAGCGCCAGTGAAAGCGCAAAGGTCAAGGCGGTCAGGAACGCCGCTTTTTTGAGAAGCTGGGGATCGGGCGTCGAAAAATCGCTGCCCAGCGAAGGCGCGGCGCGCCATTGGCCGCGGTAATAGGCTCCGCCGCCCAGACGCACGTTCAGCGCTCCTGCGAACGCGCCCAGCGCCCATCCGCGGCAGAGACAGGGCTGCGCGTTGGCGCTGGTGAGCAGCACGGCGGGCGCGTTTTTCCAGTTCAGCCGGAGGATCCAGGCCGAAAGCATGGTCAGCGCGGCGCTCAGGCGGGCAGGGAAGAAGCACACCAGGCTTCCTGCTTTTTTCAGCGCGGCGGAATAGGCCGGACAAGCGTCAAACTCCCGCTCGCCCGCGGCGCAAAGCGCATAAAGCAGCACGGCGGCCAGCGCCAGCGCGGCGTTGAGCGACCCGGCGTCCAGCCGCACCAGCGTGCCGAACGACGCAAAGAGCAGCGGCAGCAGCGCCCCTTCGCTCAGGGCAAGCCCCAGCGATTCGCAGGCCGTGCGGCAGATGCCCTGCTCGGAAAGATTGTCCGTATCCTTTTGCACAAAGCGGCGCAGCACGCGGCGCGCCTTGTCTTTGTCTCCTTTTCGCAGGGCGGAGAAAATCAGCGCAGCGCCCCAGAGCGGCTGACGCAGGGAAAGCACGAAATACAGCAGCGCGATCCGGCAG
>JAEYFO010000297.1 GCA_023402915.1 Bacillota bacterium
CCGTGGGGGGGGCGGGGCCCGCCCCCGGGCATCTCCCCCCCTTCTCCCCCTTGACGCGCGGGGCAAATGCGCGCATGATGAAAGGGAATTTTTTGAAAGGACGGCTTGACGATGTATCATACGGAGAGTTTCAAGGCAGACGCCTTTGTCCCGGCGCGGTTCGAATCCGGCGGCGAGATCGTGCTTCGGGGGCAGCGCATCCCCTACCGCACGGTGTCGGAGGACAATGTGTTTTATAACGAAGAGGGAAAACCCATCGCAACGGTTTTCTCGTATGCGTACCTGCGCAGCGACGTGGCGGACACGTCCGGCCGCCCGGTGGTGTTCGGCTTCAACGGCGGCCCCGGCTCGTCCAGCAAATACGTCCACGCCGGATTTCTCGGCCCCAGGCGCCTGTCCTACGGCGCGCCCGACCGCCCCACGGCCCTGCCGCCCTACGACGTGATCGAGAACCCCGACTGCCTGCTGGACGTGGCCGATCTGGTGCTGGTCGATCCGGTCGGCACGGGCTACGGCGCGCTGCTCGATCCCGGCTGTGAAAAGCTGTTTTACGGCATCGAGGAGGACGCGGAAGCGCTGCTGGCCTTCGTGGAGCAGTGGCTCACCCGCCATGACCGCTGGCTCAGCCCGAAATATCTGCTGGGCGAAAGCTACGGCTGCACCCGCGCGGCCACGGCGGCGGGCATCGCGGCGCGAAGCGGCAAGGACCGCTGCTACGGCGTGGTGTTTGACGGCATCATCATGATCGGGAACACCGTGTCCACCGGCCAGTATTATAATAAAGAAGTGCCCGCCGAACCGGCTGTGCAGGGCTTCCCCACCTATGCGGCGGTCAACTGGTACCACAACCGCCCGTCCAATCAGACCGTGGAAGAATTCGTGGCCGAAGCGCGGGCGTTTGCGGACACGGAGTACGTCCTGGCGCTCTATCAGGGCCGCAGGCTCACGGACGCGGAGCGGAAGCACATCATCGAGCGGGTGTGCTACTATACCGGCGTTTCCCGGGAGTATCTTCTGGCGCGCGACCTGCGCGTGGAGGACGGCTCCTTCCGCAGCGAGGTTCTGAAGTCCTCCGGCCGCGCCGTGTCCCGCTACGACGGCCGCATGACCCGCCCGCTGTACGAGCCGCGGGAGGTGGAGGACAAGATCGGCTGGCGCGACGACGCGACGGGCGACCGCTACGACGGGTATTTCTACGGCGCGCTCACCGGCGCGATCCTTCCGGCGCTGGGCGTGAAGCTCCCGCGCGAATACGTCAGCTCCGCCGTGGTCTATCAAAAGTGGAACCTGAACGCGCCCGCAGGCTCCACCGGCGAGCAGCTGCGCCGCGCCATGCACGCCCGCCCCGGAATGCGCACGTTTTTCGCCAACGGCTGGTTTGACCTGTGCACCGAGACCGGCCTGCTCTACTACATGCTCGACCACGCGCACCTGCCCATGGACCGGGTGTATTTCCGCGGCTACCCCTCCGGCCATATGATCTATATCGGCGAAGAAAACATCCGCGCCCTGTCGAACGACGTGCGCAGCTTCCTGCTCAAAGATCCCGCCTTCCGCTCCATCGCGGAGGAAGAAGCGGCGCGCTGAGCGGCGCATCGCCAAAAAATACAGCAGCCGGTTCCAAAACGACCGGCGGTTTCGAAACAACAGAAAGCCCGGTGTGACGCCTGTCACGCCGGGCTTTGCGCGTCCGCAGCCGCCTTCATTTTTTTGTAAACACGGCAAAATTTTCCAAACACCACAAGTTCCCAATTCGAACTTTGCCCCGAAACGCAAAAACAGCTGTGCAAACTCTTTCTTCGCACAGCTGTTTTTCTGCCCGCTGCCCGGCCGAGGGGCTTTCAACAAGCCGAATCCCCTCGATCAAGCCGGCGCGAGACGTTTTTCTTGCGTTTTTCCCTGCGTTTTTCCGAGAACCGGCGCGGCTGCGTTCTCCCAAAGCGCGGCGCAGGCCGGCTTCATCGAAGCTTTTTCCTTAATCGGCCACGTCCGCCAGCGTGATGGGGCGGGTCTTGTTGGCCTGGAACACGCCCTGCTCGCGCAGCAGCCGGTCGTATTTGTCGTGGGTCAGAATGAAGAAATCGTCCGTCTTGAGCGCCTCGAACACTTCCTCAATGACCGGATCGAGCGGCCGGCCGGTGTTGAGCACATAGCGGTTGCCCGCGTCGTATTTTTCGTGGATCTCGCTGGTGTAGAACGGGTCGGACTGATCGGCGTAACGGGCAGGGCGATGCCGGTCGGTCAGATACATTTCCGTCTGGATGAAGCCGGGGCAGAACACCGCAAGGTCGATGTCCGCGCCCGTCTCCTTGAGCCACTTATACGTGCACTCGGACAGGGCGACCGCCGCGTGCTTCGTGCTGAAATAGATCGGGGAGGCCGACAGCGTGATCAGTCCCGCGATGGAGCAGACGTTGAGGATCTGGCAGTGGTTGCCCTGGGCCTTCATCTGCGGGATGAAGCGGCCCATCATGTACCAGTGGGAATAGAAATTCACTTCCGTGACCCAGTGGATGTCCTGCTCGGGGATCTCCGTCACATTGCCGAAGGCGGACACGCCCGCGTTGTTGATGAGGAAATCCACATGGCCGTAGGCGCTCATGGTCGCGTCGAAAATTTTCTGGCACTCCTCCGTCAGCGACACGTCCGCTTCGACTGCGACGGCTTCCGTGCCCATGGAACGGATCTCTTCGGCCACTTTTTCCACTTCGTCGCCGTGAATATCGGCCACGAGCAGCTTTGCGCCCCGCCTGGCGCAGCCCAGCGCCAGCGCCTTGCCGATGCCGTTGGCAGCGCCGGTGACGACGACGATCTTGCCCTGATACTCCTGAATCATGAAAAGGCTCCTTTCTGGATGAAAAAAGGGAACGGGTTCAAGAAAATAGAACGGAAAGACAGATTTTTTCAGAATCTTGAAGCGGGAAAAATTTTTCTCAAAACAGCGCGCCCCTCCCCGAAAAGGGAAGCGGAGCTTCTGCGCAAGCTGCGCTTCCCCCGGCAGGGGCAGGTTGGATGCGGTCAAAGTTTCGGGCGGCAGGAACTTCCCCGGCGGCATTCCCGTTTGCGGGCGATTGAACCGCTTCCCGAAGTCCGGGGCGAGCGACCCAGCCGCGCGGCGGGCGAAACAGAAGCGTTTCTCAGAAAGCCCGCCCTGCGGGCGATGGACTTGCGAAGAGAGGGTGCTTCCTGTGTCGATCCGGTTTCCCGGCTCTATGCCAATTTCCCCTGAGAGCGCCGGGAACGCTGCCCCTTGCGCCAATCCCGCCCGGCGGCTCGCACCCGCGGGCAACGGCTTCTTTTGGAACACCTGCGCCCCGCGCGGGAGACGGATGCTTTTTGAACGTCCGTCCCCCGCAGGGGAAAAGCGTACTCAACGGATTTCTCCGGCCGTTTTTTCAAAGGACAGGAGAACCCGGGATTTCCCGCAAAACCCGATTTTTACGAAAGCGCGAAGGTCTTACGACGGGTTCCGCCCGTTGACCATGTTCTGAATGCGGCTGACGGCCGGAACGATGATCTCCGGATGGGTGAAGATGAAGAAGTTGTTCTCTTCGATGGCCGTGAACACCGTCAGGCCCACCGAGTCGATGGGGATGCCCGCCAGCACCTGCCGTTCGCTGCGGATATAGCCGGACTTGAACTCCTGTCCCTGATAATAGGGATCGGACAGGTCGGCATACCGTTCGGGACGATGCTCGTCCGCCTTGTGGATGGTGGTCTGCACAAAGGCGGGGCACAGCACGTGCATGTGGACGCGGTCGAGGCCGCGGGCCTTGAGGGCGAGATACGTGCATTCGGACTGCGCCACATCGGCGAACTTGGTGGTGTGATACATCACGGCGTTGCCGCTGGTCATGAGTCCCGCGCCGGACGCGACGTTGACGACGGCGCATTCCGTGCCCTGGGCGATCATCTGCGGCATGAAGATGCGCATGCCGTAGGTGTGGCTGAGCTGGTTCACTTCGGTGATCCACTGAATATCCTGCACGGGGATCTCCCACACGGGGCCGGACACCGCCACGCCTGCGTTGTTGACGAGAATGTCCACCCGGCCGAATGTCTCCATCGTCAGGTCAAAGAGCGCCTGAATGTTTTCAAGGACGGAAATGTCCGCCGCCTGCACGGCCACTTGTGCGCCCATGGCGCGAAGCTCCTCCGCCGTGCGGTTCACGCCCGCTTCGTCGATGTCGTTGACGACCACTTTCATGCCGCGAAGAGCGCCTTCCTTGGCGATGGCTGCGCCGATGCCGCTGCCCGCGCCGGTGACGACCAGTACTTTCTCTTTGAATTCTTTCATCGCTGTGTCCTCCCCTTAAAACACGAATGCCTTGTCGTTGGCTTCCCGCAGCGCGTCTGCGATGATGCCGGGCTTGTGCGCGTCGCCCACCGCCGTGACCTTGTCAAACGCCGCTTCGAATTCTTCCACCAGCGCCATGCCGCTGCGAACGCCCAGCGCCAGCACGACGGCGTCCACCTCAAGCTCGCGCGCAAAGGCGGAGGTGGTTTCGATCATGTGGATCTTTCCGGGCTCGACGCCGGTGAGCGTGCGGTCGGTAAGGATCTGCACGTTTTCGGCGGCCAGCGCCTTCAGAAGCATGCCCTTGACGGACGGATAGAGCGCCGTGCCCACTGCGCCGGTCATTTCGACGACGGACACTTCGTTGCTTGCACCCAGCACCTCCGCCGTCTCCAGGCCGGTCACGCCGCCGCCGATGACGGCGATGCGCTTGCCGGAGAGGCTGACCTTGCCGGAAAGAACGTCCTCGGCGGTATAGACGGTTTCGCCGTCCAGACCGGGCACCTTCGGGCGGATGGGCGTGCCGCCGCAGGCCACGATCACGCCGTAGGGATCGAGCGTCCTGACCGCTTCGACCGTGGCGGGGGTGTTCAGGCGCACTTCCACGCCATAGGCTTCCAGCTCGGCCTTCTGCGTTTCGATGAATTCACCGATCAGCTCCTTCTTCGGGGGCTTGTCGGCCAGGTTCATCGTGCCGCCCAGCGCGCCGCCCTTTTCAAACACAACGGGCTTGAAGCCGCGCTTTGCCAGCACCAGCGCCGCCTGCATGCCGGCCGGGCCGCCGCCGATCACCGCCACAGTGCGGCCGGCGCCGTCTTTGACCAGCCTGTCGTCGCCATAGACCGTTTCGCGTCCCACAATGGGGTTGATGGTGCACTGGATAGCGCGGCCCTGATTGGCGATCTTGAAGCAGTGCATACAACCGATGCACTTGCGCAGCAGCGCTTCCTGGCCGTATTTGGCCTTGTTGCCCCACTGGGGATCGACCAGCTGGCCGCGGCCGATGGCCACGAAATCGCACACGCCTTCCTCAAGAAGCGCTTCCGCCGTGGCGGGATGCTTGATGTTGTTGACGGCGATGACGGGGATTTTGACCGCTTTTTTGACAGCCGCGGCCAGATGCTTTTTCCAGCCCTCGGGCAGGGTATAGGGCTCGATGACGGTATAGCCCGACTCGTAGGTGCCGCAGCTGACGTTGATGGCGCTCACGCCGATGCTCTCAAGATAGCGGGCGATTTTGACCGAATCCTCCAGCTTGAGGCCGCCCTCGATGAATTCGTCCGCGCTGATGCGCACGCTGATGGGGAAGCCGGGGCAGGCGTAGCGGACGCCCACGATGATCTCCGTCAGGAAGCGCATGCGGTTGACGAAGTTGCCGCCATATTTATCCGTCCTCTTGTTGGTGTAGGGGCTGAGGAACTGGTTGATCAGGTAGCCGTGGGCCGCGTGGACCTCCACGCCGTCCAGGCCGGCAGTCCTGGCGATTACCGCGCCCGCCACGAACTTCTTGGTCATGGCCTCGCACTCGGCCGTGGTCAGCTC
>JAEYFO010000314.1 GCA_023402915.1 Bacillota bacterium
GGCAAACACCACCTGCACCAGCAGCATATAAAGCGCCGTTCCGCCGAAAATGCTCAGCAGCGTGTTCTTTTTCCAAAGATGCAGCCCCACCACCGCCGCCACAGCGATGAATTCGGGCAGACCGTAGGGCCAGGCGAACACCTTCGTGCTGCGCAGGCAATAGACCACCAGCATGGCCACCACTGCCGGAGCCAGCACCCGTCCAAGATAGCCGATCACCTCCGGCTGTCGCCGCCCTTTTCCAAACAGCACAAACGGCGCGGCGCGCACGAGCATGGTCACGGCCGCCGCCACGGCGATTGAAAGGCACACCGGCCAGAAGGAAAGCGTCCCGTTCATCGCCGCCCCTCCTGTTCTCCGGCAACCGCGCCGGGGTTCTCTTGTGCGCCGCGCTTTTTCTCGTCCTTTTCAATGGGGCCGCGCAAAACCAGCAGCGCCGCCGTGATGAGCAGCATGGCGGGAATGACCAGATTGTCCGCGCCGAAAACCGCCAGCGAAAACACCGCCGCGCCAAAGCCCACCAGCGCCGGGCGGTGTTCTTTGGAAGCCGTCCACTGCTCGACGCAGGTGGTGACAAACAGCGCGGTCATGGCAAAATCAATGCCCGTCGTGTCAAAGGAGAGCAGCGCGCCGCCCAGCACGCCCAGCGCCGTGCCCGCCACCCAGTAAAACTGGTTGAGCGCCGAAACGCAAAAGGCGTAGTCCGCCCCGTTCACGCCCGTGGGCGCGCGGTTTTCGCCGCAAAGGAGCGAATAGGTCTCGTCCGTCAGCGCAAAAATCAGATAGGGCTTGCGCCAGCCGCTGTTTTCGTACGGCTTCAAAAAGGAAAGGCCGTAAAACACATGGCGGAAATTGACCATCAGCGTCATGAGCGCCACTTCGATCAGGCTCGCGCCGCCGGTCAGGAGCGTCAAAAGGACGAACTGCATGGAGCCCGCGTACACCACAAGGCTCATCACGATGCCCCACCAGGGGGAAAGCCCGTTTTGCATCGTCAAGATCCCAAAGGCCAGTCCCACGAACAGATACCCCATCATGACGGGAATGGTCTGCACGAACGCCGCCCGCAGCGTTTTTCTCATCGTCCCTTTTCCTTTCTTTCCTCACAGGCGCGCACGAACGCCGCAAAAATGGCCCGGCTCGGCTCATCCTCCGAAAACGCCAGCTCCGGATGCCACTGCACCGATGCAGCGAAGGTCTTTCCCGGCAGATAAGCCGCCTCGATCAGCCCATCCGGCGCTGTTGCCACGGGGCGCAGCGCGCTTGCCAGCGTCTTGATCCCCTGATGATGATAGCTATTGACCAGCAGCCGCGTCCTGCCCGTCCAGCGGTGCAGCGGCGAACCCTCTTCCACCGCGGCCCAATGCCGGGCAATGCTTCCCGTGCCGTCCCAGCCCTGCGTTTTTTCCGTGTCCGGCAAAGCGCCGTTCGCCTCCCTGGCTTCTTGAAGCGCCGCGCAGCTGTGAAACACCGGCGCTTCCCGCCCGGCTTCCAGCTCCGTGGGCAGATCCTGATAGAGCGTCCCACCCAGCGCCGCGTTCATCAGCTGATGCCCCCGACAGATCCCCAGCACCGGCAGATCGATTTCCAGCGCCGCCGAAAGCAGCAGCGTTTCCGAACGATCCCGCTCCTTTTGCGCTTCGCCGCATCGATCGGTCGGAACGCAGCCGTACAGCGCAGGCGAAAGATCCGGCCCGCCCGCCAGCAGCAGCCCATCGATCCGCTCCAGCAGCGCCGTCGCTTCCGCCTTTTCCGCCGCCAGCGGCAGCATCACCGGCAACGCGCCCGCCTGCCGCAGCCCTTCAAAATAGCCCGGCAGCATCCAGTAGCTCTCCCGTTCCCGATCAAGCAGCGTACTGACGCCGATCAACACTGTTTTCATCCGAATCCATCCTTCCATACTGCGTAAATAGGTATTATAACAAAGAACCGTCGTATCGCCAAAGCCCGGCCTTTGCTGTTACCATCCCATTTGATTTCTCTTTTCCAAACTGCCTTCCAAAACTGCCGGAGCGCCTGTTCTTCCAACAAAAAATTCTCCCTTTCGAGAGAATCTTTTCAAAAAGAACCCTTCTCATGCAGCCCCTCTGCTCTCCCGGGGGACGCAGCACCCCTGCGGGGCACACGGCACCCCTGCGGGGCACACGGCACCCCTGCGGGGCACACGGCACCCCTGCGGAGCACGCGGTCCCCCCGCGAGGCGCGCGATACTCCTGCGGGGCACACGGTACCCCTGCGGGGCGCGCGGTACCCTTGCGGGGCGCGCGGCGGGAACTGCATCCGTCCTGCCAGCCGAAGGCAGCTTCTGAAACGTCTTTGTTTTCCGTCTCCATTATAAAATTCTATCCGCAAAAAGGCAATCGTTTTCCCAACCGGGCATTCCAATGAAAGTCCATCCGCATCTCATTTCGTGCAAAGCCGTCGCCCTGAAAAAGCGGCATACGTCTCGTTAAAATTTCCAATTTTTCATCGGAAAATTGGAGAAAGAGAACGTAGAACTCCCAACTCCGGCGGCTGAATGGGGCTCTGCCTTCGCCAACTGAGGGTGCGCCGCTTCCTTTTTCGCCCAAAGCGCTCCGGATCTTTTCTCCGCCGTCCCTTCCTGGCGCAGCTTCATAACGCAAAATCCACGGCTCAAAACGTTCTTTTTCCCCTTTTTCTGCACAAAAAATCCCCGCCGCCGGACGTGCCGGAGACGGGGAGCGCTGTTTTTTGTTGCGCTTGCTTTTCGTTTGCCCTTTGTAAAAGGCGCGCCGCTTACCTGGCCTGGATCTTCCTGAGGCGGGCAAAGCGGGGCAGACCGTTTTCGTAGGTCATCTGTGCTTCGCCCTGGATGAGGGGCAGCGCATAATCGATGAAGTCGGCGGTCATGCCGTTGCCGGAAAGGTTGATCATGTGGTCGGGCACCTTCTTTTCGGTGTTGGCCACATCCTCAAGGTTCATGAGCTTGATATTGCACTGATAGTGGCCGCAGCCGTCGTTGCCGCGCTCGAAGCCCACCATCTTGTCGGTGATGCCCTCGTCCGCCGCGGACTGCACCGCCGCCTGACCGGCGAGGAACGCTTCCTGCACATCGGTTTCGGATGCGCAATGGGCCGCGCAGCGCTGCAACAGGGAGAATTCGATGCCGCGCACCTTGGTCTTGAAGCGGTTCTTGAGCAGATGCGCCACCGTGGCGGCCAGACCGCCCAGCTGCTTGTGGCCGAAGGCGTCCACCGCGCCGTCCGCCGCGCCGTATTCGACGATGAGCTTGCCATCCTTGTCGTGGATGCCTTCGGAAACGGCGATGAGGCACTTGCCCTTTTCGTTGTAGACCCGCTCGACGTCGGCATAGAACTGCTCGATGTCAAAATCGCGCTCCGGCAGATAGATCAGGTCGGGGCCCATGCCGGCATAAGTGGCCACAGCGGAAGCGGCGGTCAGCCAGCCCGCGTGACGGCCCATGCACTCCACGACGCAGATCATGTTGTTGTCGTAAACATGGGAGTCGAGATACAGCTCCATGAAGCTGGTGATGATATACTTGGCCGCAGAGGCAAAGCCCGGGCAGTGGTCCGTGCCCCACAGGTCGTTGTCGATGGTCTTGGGCACGCCCATGATGCGGCATTCGTAGCCCACCCGCTGCATGTACTTGGAGATCTTGTTGCAGGTGTCCATGGAATCGTTGCCGCCGTTATAGAAGAAATAGCGCACGTCGTACTTTTTGAAAATTTCGAGGATACGCTTGTAATCCGTATCGTCCACCAGGCTGTCCTTGAGCTTATAGCGGCAGGAGCCCAGCGCGGAAGAAGGCGTGTGCATCAGCAGCGCCAGCTCTTCGGCGTCCTCCTGACCCATGTCGTAAAGCACGTCGTCGAGCACGCCGCGGATGCCGTGCGCCGCGCCGTAGACCTTGGTGATGTTGGGGTTGTCGAGCGCGGTGCGGATCACGCCGTATGCGCTCGCGTTAATGACCGCAGAGGGGCCGCCGGACTGACCGATAATACATGCGCCGATGAGTTTTTCTGCCATGGGAAACATACCTCCGTTTGATCGTGCGAAATTGGACAAAAATTGGGAAAGAGCCGGCTACCCGGAACAAAGAACTGGAAAAAGCGGAATCCGGTCTGTTCAAAAACTGCGTGAAACTTTTCTCAAATTCGTATGAACATGACCATACAAGTATTTCCCCCTTATTATACCAAACTTTTTCTGTTTTTCAATGAGAAATATCAATCATTTCTTCTGGATTCTTCAAACGCCCTGAATCCGGGCGTTTTCAAGCTTTTTCAAAGCCCTCGGGCTTTCGCTTCCGGCATGTCTGCGAGAAGTGAACGTGACGCTTTTCGCCGCCTCCGCCGCAGTAGCGCGGATGAGCGCATCCCTCCCATTTCCATTTGACCTTCCAACACACCATTCATTTCGTCCTTCTTCGAAGATCATCAGAAAAGCGGCCCTCCTTCGTTGGGATCCGAAAGAGAGCCGCTTTGTGCTTTTCTTTTTTTATCAGGTCTTTTCACGCCTGCCGGTTCGAATTTTTCCAAAGCTTTCTTCAGAACCCAAGCGTTTTTTCTTTTTTGAAATGCTCAAAGCTCTTCCCGCGCGGGCCGCTTGAGGGCCGCCAGCAGCAGCGCCCCGACGAGCGCCCCGGCGGCCACTGCGCCCAGATACTTCCACGGATGCTCCACCACCGAAAGCACGAACAGCCCGCCGTGCGGCGCGCGCAGCGTACAGCCAAAGGCCATGGACAATCCGCCCGCCGCCGCAGCGCCCACAGCGCAGGCCGGAATGACCCGGAGCGGATCGGCCGCCGCAAAGGGGATCGCCCCTTCCGTGATGAAGGACGCGCCCATGATGTAGTTCGTCAGGGCGGACTGACGCTCTTTTTTCGGGAAGCGGCTGGGGAAAAGCGTCGCGCACAGCGCAATGGCCAGCGGCGGTACCATGCCGCCCGCCATGACCGCCGCCATGAACGGAGACGCGACGGCGCTGCCCGCCCCATCAACAAGGGAAGCCGTTGCAAAAACATAGGCCGCTTTGTTGACCGGGCCGCCCATGTCGATGCTCATCATCGCCCCCAGAAGAATGCCCGAAAGCACCCGGCTGGCTTCTCCCATGGCGGAAAGGCCGGACGAGACCGCCCGGTTCAGCGCGCTCACCGGCGGATTGACCAATAGAACCAGAATCGCGCCCACGGCGAACGTGCCCAAGAGCGGATAGAGCAGCACGGGCTTGACGCCCTCCAAAGCGTCCGGCAGGAACCCGAAGAGCATTTTCAGCAGCCGCACCGCGTACCCTGCCAGAAATCCCGCCAGCAGCGCCCCCAGAAAGCCCGATCCGCCCGCGCCCGCCAGAAATCCGCCCACAAAGCCGGGCGCAAGGCCGGGCCGGTCGGCGATGCTCAGGGCGATATACCCCGAAAGCACCGGCAGCATGAAGCCGAAGGCGCTGTCGCCGATCTGCTTGAGAAGGGCTGCGAAGGGCGTATTGCTCCCAAAATTCGCCGGATCGAGCGACGCGTCGTCAAACAGAAACGCCAGCGCGATGAGGATCCCTCCGCCGATCACAAACGGCAGCATATGGGAAACGCCGTTCATCAAACTGCGGTAGACCGTTCTTCCGCCGCCCGGTTTTTCATCCGCGTTTTCACCCGTTTTTTCCAAAGGCGCTTCCCGCCCGCTCCCTTTTCCGTAAACCGGCGCGTCCCCTGCCGCCGCCCGTCGAAGGAGCTTTTCCGGATCGCGGATGCCCTCGCTGACCGAGGTTTGCAGCACCGGCTTTCCAAAAAACCGTTCCAGCTCCACGTCCCGATCCGCCGCAACGATAACGCCGTGCGCCGAACGGATCTCTTCGTCCGTCAAAACGTTTTTTGCGCCGCCGGAACCGTTGGTTTCCACTTTGAGCGAAATGCCCAACGCCTCGGCCGCTTTTTGCAGGCTCTCCGCCGCCATATAGGTGTGGGCGATGCCGGTCGGGCAGGCCGTCACTGCCAGAACGTCGTAACACCCCTCTTTTCCGGATCGATCCTGTGCGGCTTCTTCTCCGCCGCTCTTCCGGTGCGGCGCGGTTTTCCGCCCACTTTGGCCGTCCGCCGCCGTTTTTTCCGAATTCGCCGCGTTCGGTTTGTGTGGAACTTCATCCTTTGCCGCTTTCTTTCGGGAAGATCTGCTGCGTTCCGGTTCTCCCTGCGCGTCCGGCTCCCGCCTGCGTTCTTCCCGGTCGAGCACGGCCAGAAATTCCTCCGGCGCTGCGGCGCGCAGCAGTTCTTCCCGAACGGCTTTGTCCATGAGCAGCTCGGACAGCCGGGCCAGCACTTCAAGATGCTCGTCCGCCTCATTGTCCGGCGCGGCAATGAGAAAAAGCAGCCGGGCGGGCGCTCCGTCCAGCGCGTCAAAGTCCACGCCGGAAGGAACGGTCATGGCGCACAGCGCCGGCCGCCTGACTGCTTTCGATTTGGCGTGGGGAATGGCGACGCCCTCCCCAATGCCCGTCGTGCCCTGCTCCTCCCGCTTCCGGACGTCCTCCCGATAGCGCGCCGGATCGTCGAGCGCGCCGCTTTGTTCCATCAGCTTAAAGAGCTCCTCCATCGCCGCTTCTTTGGAAGCGGGCGTTTTTCCAAGGGCAACGCCCTTTGCTTCGAGCAGCTGTGTGATCCGCATGGGCAGAAATCCTCCTGTCAGCCGAACCCCGGCACTGCGGGCGTTTCGGCGTTTCCGGCGTGTTTCTGCGCTGCGTTTTGCTCCGCCGCTCCTCCTGTTTCAACTGTTCAAAGCAGAACGACCTGCTTCAAAACTTCCTGCACCGTCTCCGCGCTGGCCAGCCCCTGGGAAAACGCGCTGGCGCTGCCGGTGGCCACGCCCATCCGGAACGCTTCGCGGTAATTTCCGCCGCGAAGGTATCCCGTCAAAAATCCGGCGACCATGGAATCGCCCGCGCCGACGGAGTTCTTCACCTTGCCTTTGGGTGCTTCGCACGAATAGATCTCACCCGTTTCGGTCAGCATCCACGCGCCTTCGCCCGCCATGGAAACGAGGACGTTGCGCGCGCCCAGCTTCTGAAGCTCCCGGGCATATTGGGCGATCTCGTCCTTCGAGCGGATCTCCACGCCGAACAGGCCGCCCAGTTCGCTCTTGTTGGGCTTGATGAGGAAGGGATGATAATGCAGGACATTTTTGAGGAGCGTTCCCGTTGCGTCCACCGCAGTGAGCACGCCTTTTCCCTCCAGTCTGCCCAAAATCCGCTCGTAACTATCCGCCGGAAGGGTGTTGGGAATACTTCCCGCCAGCACCAGCACGTCGCCCGCCTTGAGCTTGTCCAGCTTTTCAAACAGCGCGTCCAGCGCCGCAGGAGAGATGTCCGGCC
>JAEYFO010000030.1 GCA_023402915.1 Bacillota bacterium
GTTCGCCACTTTCCCGGGCAGCCTTGCCGGTGCAAAGCCAAATTTTAACAAATTTCCCCCCCCCCCGTCAACTATTTTCCAAAATTTATTTTAATTGTTCTGCATTTCTGTTTCGTTCTCCCCGGCAGGTGTTGCGCTTGTGTTCTGTATTTTGTAATTTCTTTGTAATATCCGGCTGTTTTCTCCCTGTTTTATCCATAACTTTATAGAAAACAGCTATTTTTGACCGTTTTCCTTCTCTTCCCTGCCGTCTCCCTTTTATTCGGCCGAAGGCCGAAATTTTTTTCGAGAATTTCTCTGTTTCATAATGTTCGGTTTATATTGTACATTTCCATGCAAATACGCTCTGTCCTTCGGGTTTTCTCCCTTTTTCTCCCCGCCCAAAAACAAAAATTTTTCCGAAAAAGACAGCCTGTGCCTTTTATTAGCAAGAAATCCATATCTCCATCCTTCTTTTCTTTTTAAGTTTTTTGAGAGGGTTTGGGAGAACTTTTTTTCAAAAAAGTTCTTCCAACGTTCCCCCGACCGCCCCCGCCGCATAGAAAAACCGGCTGCGCGAAACAGCCGGTTTTCGTTTTGTGTTGTTTTGTGTCTGAGAAAACCCCTTACTTGCCGAGCACCTTCAGGCCGGTGGCCACAGCGTTTTCCACGGTGAAGCCGAATTCCTTGAACAGGATGCCGGCGGGAGCGGAAGCGCCAAAGTGGTCGATGCCGATCACAGCGCCGTCCATGCCGACGTACTTGTACCAGGGCATGGTCGCGCCGGCTTCGATGGCGACGCGGGCGCGCACGGCGGCGGGCAGTACGCTTTCCCTGTATTCGGCGGACTGCTCTTGGAACACTTCCACGCAGGGCATGGAGACGACGCGGACCTTGACGCCCCTGGCGGACAGCTCGTCCGCAGCGCCCATGGCCTGCTCGACTTCGGAGCCGGTGGCGATGTAGATCAGCTCAGGCGTGCCTTCGCAATCCTTGAGGACGTAGCCGCCCTTCATGGCAGCGGGGCCGCTCTTTTCGTAGGTGGGCAGGTTCTGGCGGGTGGCCACGATGCAGCTCGGGCCCTTGCGGGTCATGGCGCACAGGTAGGCAGCCGCAGTTTCCTTGCCGTCGGCCGGGCGGAACACGGCCACGCCGGGCGTGGCGCGCAGGGCGGCCAGATGCTCGATGGGCTCGTGGGTCGGGCCGTCCTCGCCAACGCCGATGCTGTCGTGGGTGAGGATATAGGTCACGGGCAGACCCATCAGCGCGCTCATGCGGATCGCGCCCTTGAGGTAATCAGAGAACACGAAGAACGTGGCGCAGTAGGCGCGCAGGCCGCCGTGCAGGGCGATACCGTTGCAGGCCGCAGCCATGGCGAATTCGCGCACGCCGAAGTGGATGTTGCCGCCGTTGCCGTCCTCCGCGGAGAAGTAGCCGGTGTTCTTCATGTCGCTCTTGTTGGAGGGCGCAAGGTCGGCAGAGCCGCCGAAGAGGTTGGACACCTTGTTGGCGATGTAGTTGAGCACCTTGCCGGAGGTGGCGCGGGTCGCGGCCTTGCCCTCGAACGCCCAGAACGCTTCGTCGTTCAAAAGATCGGGCAGCTCCATGTTCAGGCAGGCATCCAGCTCCCTGGCCAAATCGGGGTTGGCGTCCCTCCAGGCGGCAAAGGTCTCTTCCCAGACCACCTGCTTGGCAGCCAGCTTTTCGGTCAGCTCGGCATAATCGTCATACACTTCGGAAGGCACGGCGAACGCATCGGCGTTGGGCCAGCCGAGGTTCTCCTTCATCTTGGCGATGTTCTCGTCGCCCAGCGGTTCGCCGTGGGCCTTGTGGCTGCCCGCCAAAGGAGAACCCTCGGCAATGCGGGTGCGCACGATGATGATGGACGGACGGGACAGGTCGGCCTTGGCTTCTTCGATGGCCGCGCCGATGGCCGCGCGGTCAGTGCCGTCGGCAACCTTGAGCACCTGCCAGCCGTAAGCGGCGTAGCGCGCGCCCACATCCTCCTTGAAGGCGCAGTCGGTGTTGCCTTCGATGGAGATGTCGTTGTCGTCATACAGAACGATGAGCCTGCCCAGGCCCAGCGTGCCGGCCAGGGAGGAAGCTTCGCTCGAAACACCTTCCATCAGGCAGCCGTCGCCAACGAGGGCATAGGTGTAATGGGTGAAGATCTCATGGGCAGCGGTGTTGAAGCGGGCGGCCAGATGGGCTTCCGCCATCGCCATACCGACGGCCATGGCAATGCCCTGCCCCAGCGGGCCGCTGGTGGCTTCCACGCCGATGGTGTGGCCGAATTCGGGATGGCCGGGGGTCTTGCTGCCCCACTGGCGGAACTGCTTGAGATCGTCCAGCGTCAGGCCGTAGCCGAACAGGTGCAGCAGGGAATACAGCAGCATGGAGCCGTGACCGGCGGAAAGCACGAAACGGTCGCGGTTGATCCAGTCGGGGTTCTTGGGGTTGTGATCCATGTGATGCGCCCACAGCTCATAAGCCATGGGAGCAGAGCCCAGGGGCAGACCGGGATGACCGGAGTTGGCCTTCTGGATCGCTTCCGCGGACAGAACGCGGATCGCATTCATCGCCAGGGTTTCGTTTTTCATGATGGGTAGATCCTCCTGAAAAGTATTAAGAGGCGCTGCGGGCGCACTCCCCATAGCTATCTTGATTATACATGTTTAGGCAAATGAGCGCAAGAAACTTTCTTCGCATTTGTGAAAATTTCCGCGCAGTTTGTTCTCTCTGCGCTTTCGGCGGACGGTTTCGGCAGATTTTTTCAAAAAACATGCCTTATATGCCTGCAAAAAAGCGATAGAGCGGTTTTGCCGCCAGAAATCCCTCGGAAATTTCCTTCGAAAACTCCGGCGCATAGGTCTTTTCCAGGTCGCCCTCGCTGTGATCGAAGGAAAAATACTTCATGTTGAGAAGGGGCAGCAGCGCCGCGGGCGCGTCCTTGACCTTCGGGCGGCGATAGGACTCGCCCTCCAGCACAAAGCGGGACAGCCTCGGGCTTTTCAAAATGGCCGTCAGCTCCGCCGGGCGGCTCAGGGCGTGGGCGCGCATCTGCTCCATGCGGGCGGGCTGCACGCCGTACATGCCAAAGCCGTAGGAAAACTGCACCGGGGTGATCTCAAAATACAGCCCGAAGCACTCGCTGTTCCGCTCGCCGGCCACCTTGTAGCCGATCCACATATGATCGCGCAGGGGGTCCTTGTTTTTGGAAAAGCGGGTGTCGCGGTAGATTCTGGAAACGGCCCAGCGCCCGGTGCGGAAATTCGGGTTGACCGCAAGCGCCGCCGGGGCCAGCTCTTCTTCCAGCGCCAGAAGCGGCTGCTGGACGTAGGTTTGAAAGTCCGATTTGTTTTCCCGAAACCAGGCCTTGTCGTTGTTGAACGCAACGCGCAGCAGAAATTCGTAGGTTTCGGGGCAAAAGCCGGAAAATGCCATGGTTCCTCCTGGGTGTTTTTGCCCGCCGGCGGGCGCAAAATCGAGCGGAACCGCCCGGCTCCGCCCGACTTCTTACTTTTTTTACCGCTGTTCCGGCTGCTGCGGGTCAGGGTCGTCGTTCATGAATTCCCGCTCAAAGAGATCCTCGTCCTGCGCCTGCTTCGTGGCTTTCGGCTGCTGCGGCCGCCGCTCCAGCACCCTCGCGCCCGCGTCGTCCCGAAGGACAGGGCCGCGCGCCGTCCGTCCGGCCTGCGGATCCTGCCGCTGCGGTTCCGCGGGGATCGCGCCGGTTTTTTGACGCGCACTCCTGTCGCCGCGCAAAGCCGTATCGTTCTTTTGCCGGGAAGCCGTATCGCCGCGGGAGACCGTTCCGGTCTTTTGGCGGTTTTCAAACAGATCGTATTCTTCGAACCGTTCCGTCTGCCGCGGCGCCTGCGTGCGCGCCGTCCGTCCGGCCTGCGTGTTCTGGGCGCTGCCCGCGGAGGGCATGGAGAGCAGGCGGTCCAGCTCGTCGGCCTCGCGCTGCTGCTCTTTGCGCTTTCTCTGCTGCGAAAGCACATAGGCAAGGCAGGCTGCCGCCACGACGAACAGCGCGATGATGACCACCAGCAGCCACGTCAGCCACCGGCTGCCGCCGGAAACCGGCTGCTCGGGCGCGGGGCTTTCCTCCGGGATAACAGCGCCGATCTCGATCGGGACGGGGGCGGTCACGGCAGAATAGCTGTTGCCCAGTTCGTCCTCAAACGAAGCGGTGAACACCACGTCGCGGGTCTGATCGACCAGCAGGCGGACGTTGACGGTCTGCGCGCCGATCTCAACTTTGTCAAGGCTTTCGAGCCGGCCGGCACTCTCCTCGCTGATGACGAGGTGATACAGCTCCACGGGGCTCTTGTTGACCACCTTGACGGCAAAGACTACTTCCGTCGGCTCGTCAAACCGGCTCTTGACGGGCTTTGCGGAAAGCTCGACCACGATGTCCTCGCTCTGGATGGCGGGCGTCACCGTCACGGCCGGGGCCGTCACCACCAGCGGCGCAGTGGCCGTGCCGTAGGTGGCCGTGGCGGAAATGACCACGTCCCGCGGCTCGGTGGGATTGACGAGATACTGCACCTGCTGCGAACCGCCCTTGGGCAGGGAGAACGCGGCGGTGAGGGCGCTGCCCTGGTCGTCGAGAAGGGCCACGCTGATGAAATCGACGTTGCCGGTGTTGGAGACCTGCACCGTCAGGGGCGTGCCTTCAGCGGTGGGCGCACCGGCAGAAACCGCCATTTCCAGCTTCGCGTCCGCCAGCATGATCTCCTGCGATTCAAGCTCCACCGTCAACGGCGTGCCGTTTGCAGAAGCCGTGATGACCGGCACGGAAACAACGGTCTTTTGCAGGGTGATCTCCTGCGTGACGCGCACCGTGGCAGAACCCACGTCCAGCGTGCCGACGGTCACGTCCGCCGGGAGCACGGGGTCGGAGATGACCACGTCGGTCAGCGGCACTTCGCCGGTGTTCTGCAGCGCATAGGTCAGCGTGATGACGTCGCCCGCCGCGCCGGTGTTGGCGCTGAGGGTACGCTCCGCTTTGAGCTCGGGCTGAAGGGTCTTTTTCTGGATCTTGATGGGGTATTCGAGGGTCTTTTCCTCGCCGTCCTCCACCCAGAAGAACTGGAACGACACTTCGCCGCCCACTTCTTCCTCCGCCACCTTGAAGTTGGTGATATTATACGCCTTCTTGTCCCCGGGCTCGAGGTTGCCCAGCGTCTCGTCGATATTGCGGGCGATCATGGTCACATCTTCGAGCATCGCGGGGCCGTTGTTGGCCAGGCGGATGTTGATGTTGACCTTTCCGGCCTCGGTCAGCGCCTCGGGCGTGACGGTGGCGGAAACGCCCAGACTGCTCTCGGCCAGCGCAGCGGGCGCAAAGCACGCCGCCGCCAGCACCAGCAGCACAAACAGCGAAGCGATCCGGGCAACTCTGTTTTTCAGCATTCTTGAGAACCTCCTGAATGAAAATCGGAAGCGGCAAAGGCGCGGCGTTTCTTTTTTGGAAAGGCGCTTGTTGAAAAACGCTGAAAAAGCGCCCTCAAAAGGAATGCGCCGGGGCTGATCCCTGCTTTTTCAGGGGAAATCTTATCCAACCGTTCCCCGTGCTTTCCCTTTTGACCCTTTCGGATTTTCAGAAAAAATCCTTTGAAAAAGTCTTTCGGAAAAGCCCTGCGGAGCGATTTTCAATCCCTCTGCGCCGCCCGTCTTTGCTCCATCCGGTCTTTGGGTCTGTTCCGCCCGTTTAGCGGACGACCGTCACCCAGCCGTGAGGATCTTCGATCTCGCCGTACTGAATGCCGGTGAGGGTGTCGTAGAACTTCTGGGACACCGGGCCGATGCTGCCGTCGCCGACCTGCAAATGCTCGTCGTTCCAGAAGAATTCGCCCACGGGGGAGATGACCGCCGCCGTGCCGCTGCCAAAGGCTTCGATGAGATTGCCGCTGCGGACGCCGTCGGCCACTTCTTCCATGGAGATGCGGCGTTCGCTGGTCTTGATGCCCATATCCTCGGCCAGCTGGAGAATGGAGCGGCGGGTGATGCCGGGCAGGATGGAGCCCTGAAGCATGGGGGTGACCAGCTCGTCCTTGAAGAGGAAGAACATGTTCATCGCGCCCACTTCTTCGATGTACTTGCGCTCCACGCCGTCGAGCCAGAGCACCTGATCGTAGCCGCTCTTGTGGGCTTCCACGCCCGCGATCATGGACGCGGCGTAGTTGCCGCCGGTCTTGGCGTAGCCCATGCCGCCGCGGACCGCGCGGACATACTTGGGTTCGACGTAGATCTTGACGGGCGCAAGGCCGTGGGCATAGTACGCACCGGAGGGCGAGCAGATGATGTTGAAGATGCACTTGTCGGCAGAATCCACGCCCAGCTTGGGGTCGTTGCCGAACATGTTGGGACGGATGTACAGGGAGGTGCCCCTCTTCTTCGGCACCCAGGCTTCGTCGATCTTGATGAGCGCGCAAAGGGCGTTGTACATTTCGTCCACGTCGATGCGGGGCAGGCACAGGCGGTCGGCCGAGTCGTTCATGCGGGCGAAGTTATCCCTGGCGCGGAACAGCAGCGTCCGGCCGTCGGCAGCCTTGTAGGCCTTGAGGCCCTCGAACACTTCCTGGCCGTAATGGAGCACCGTTGCGGCGGGATCGATGGACAGCGGGCCGTAGGGCACGATCTTTCCTTCGCCCCAAACGCCGTTTTCGCTCTCCATAAGGAACATGTGATCCGTGAAAATGCGGCCGAATCCCAGCTTGGACTCGTCGGCCGGCTTTGCCTTGGGATGCTCATTCCTGATGATCTGCATTGTATGTTTCCTCCTGTGTCAAAATTACGCGAAGACGCCGGCGTTCTGCCGCTTTTTTGGCAGGGCGCTTTGCGCCGTTGCTTCTGAAAAAAATTTTTCCCTTGGGCCGCTTGGGCTTTTGCCCGCCGGCCATGCGGATCTGAGCCTTTCGCCGTTTGGACTTCGGGCTGAGGGAATTCCGGTCGTGCGCCCCATTCGGGCTTTCTCCCGGAACGCTTTTCCGTTGCCCCTTGGCGCCTGCGCTTTGCGGCCTTTCGCCGTTTGGACTTTAGGCTGAGGGAATTCCGGTCGCCCATTCGGGCTTTCGCCCCGAACGCTCTCCACCGCCCGTTGGCGTTTGCGCTTGCGGCCCTTCGGCCGGTTGGGCTTTAGAGGCTATTGGAAATTCCGGCGTTCCCTTCGGCGGATTCTTTTTTTTCAACCCATCGAACCGGCCGGTTCCGCCGCTTTTTCAATATACAGCATACAGCAAAATACAGCAAATTTTTCAATTTGAAAATTCGCCAAACTCTCCCCTGCGCCCTGCTTTCTCAAAGCTCCCAGCCGTAATATTCCTGCCGAAGGAGCGCCGGGGCGATCCGGCCGTCGGTCAATTCCACGCACCCGGCGCAGAACGCTTCCTCCTGCCCCGGCGGGACGAGGGCCGTGACCCGGACGTTTTCAAGAAATTCCAGCTCGTGGATGGGATAGCCGCCCGTTCGCAGCCAGCTTTCCACCCTGCCCCAAAGGGGATAGTCCACCGTCAGGCCGTAAAAGGCCGTCCGCTTCATAGCGACCTGACCGGCTGCCGTACAGGCGTCCGCCGCGGTCTTGCTGTAGGCGCGCACCAGTCCGCCCGCGCCCAGCAGCACGCCGCCGAAGTAGCGGGTCGCGACGACCAGCACATAGGTCAGCCCCCGCTGGCGCAGCACCTCCATCATGGGCATCCCCGCCGTGCCGCCCGGCTCGCCGTCGTCGGAAAAGCGCGCGGTCTCCGCCCGGTCGCCCACGGCGTAGGCATAGCAGTTGTGGGTCGCATCCCAGTGCTTTTTTCGGATGGCCTCCAGCTTTTCGAGGGCTTCGGCCTCCGTTTTGACCGGATAGCACCAGCCGATAAAGCGGGATTTATTGACCACAAACTCGATCCGGCTTTCCTGCCGGACGGTGTTGTACGCCTCCTGCATGGCTCCTCCGCTGCGTGAAAATCTCTGAGTGGTTCCCGTGGTTCCAACGGGTCGAACGTTCCGACCGGCTGCGCGAACCGTCGTTTGAGGAAAGGCGCGCAGCCCCGCGCGTTTTTCGGCTGTTTCCGGATGGGCGGAAGCGGGCTTTTCTTTTGAAACCGCCAAGCCGCCGGCTTTCGGGGTGTTTCCAGCC
>JAEYFO010000064.1 GCA_023402915.1 Bacillota bacterium
GATGAACGCTCGCACGACACAAGCGGCAGAAGCTGTGAAAGCGGACTTGATTTACGATTGAGCGCGGAAAGCCGGGCAAAAAGCTGTTGGAGCTTTTGTCAGGAGGAGCTTTTTAGGGGCAGGGAAAAGCTATATGATTAAGGGGCAGCGGGTAGAGAAAAGGGGCGAAAACAAGCCCTGCGGACAGCTTAAATGCGTTTTGATGGCAGGGATTATAAAACTCCTGCCCACCTCGGGAAAGAGGCTGCGGCAGGGGTAAATGCCCCATATTCACACGCTTTCCTGCGCTATGAGGGGCTTATACATTCTGTTCTTTGTTTGAGGCTGGGGCACGGGGCGCGAAGCCCCGCAAAAGCCGACAGTGAACGCCGCGAAAGCGGAGACGGTTTTGCCGCTAAACTGGGACGGACGAAAGCCGGGCAGGGGTTACTAATCCTGTTCCTCGTTTTCGGCGGCGAAAAAGCAGCGGCAAAAATCCGGACGGTCAAGGGGTTAAGAGTGGAGATTTTTTCGCGCTGTGCGCGGAAAAATACGACTCGTCCCTTGACGGTCCGGATAGTCGGAGCGGATGAGATTTTTCGTCTGCGAGGTGAGAAAGCGGTAGAAGAATTCAAAAAGCTATGCTAAAAAACATGGTTGGTCGGCAGACAAATCATGATTTACGGAGGTGTTTATATGATCGTCGTAAAGGTATTGGCCGTGGTGCTGGGACTGGCGTTCCTTTTGTTTGGATACTTCATTTATTTTAAGAAGAAATATAATCTTATCAACGGTTTTGAGGCAGACTTTAAAGATGGTCGGAAAAATGAAGAATATGCAAAGAGTGTAGGACTGGTAGAGTTTGTTGCTGGTATTGCTCTGCTGATCGCAGGTTTTGCGCTTATTTTATTTGCCTGATGAATTCCAGTTTATGAATCTAACAGACCCTCAAAACGCAAGCGGCGGGATGGGCTTTACCGTCCCGCCGCCAACAGCAAAGGCCCCGTTTTTCTGAAAAACAGGGTCTTTTTGTGTGAAGCTCTTTTTGAATTTTTCGAAAGCTGAATTCCCCTTCTCGGCCGGGCGGGGACGACAGCTTTTAGCGTCTCCCGTCAAAACAGCGCGCTGGAAGTTTTCCTCCGCCAAAGCGGCGGTTTACACCACCTTGAGCACGTCGCCCGGGTGCTCGAAGCGATAGTCCGCCTCGATCTCGTCCGGCTCCATGGCGCCCCACAGCGCCAGGCCGAAGGCCACGCCCGCCGCTTTCGCGCTGCCGCTGTCGTGTTTGGAATCGCCGAGGAACAGGATCTCTTCCGGCCGCGCGCCCGTCCGCTCCATGTACAGCCGCAGTCCGTCCGGCGCGGGCTTGGGGGCGGGGACGGAATCCGCCGTGATGACCTGCGAAAACCACGGGAGCAGCGCCTGCACCTCTGGCAGCGTGATCTCCCGGTCAAAGCGGGACGTGACGACGCCCATGGAGATCCCCTTTTCCTTCAGCGCGTCCAGCAGGGGTAGAATGCCGTCAAAGGGCAGAACTTTGTAGGCGTCCGTGGCGTTATAATGGTTCCACAGATCCTCGGCCGCTTTGGGGTCGGGGAAGCCGCAGGCCACCATGGCGTCCTCCGTCGTCAGGCTGATGGCGTCCACGAGCATTTTCTGCGTCGGCTCGACGCCCAGCAGGTCGCGCGCCACTTTCTTGAACGTCTCAAGGAGCGGCTCGCCCGAGCGGAGCAGGGTGTTGTCAATGTCGAAAAGAACGTGCGTGTACATTTGCTTTTTCTCCAAATCTCTGCATAAAATATCATAAAATGCCGAAGCGGCTTCCAGTATAACAGAATTCGGCGCTGTACGCCACTGCCAAAAAGCCCGCTGCCACAGTTGGTACAAATTTAGTCAAAATCTTGTTACGATTTTACCCTTGCATTGCCCCAATTTTGTGGCATACTGTCAGCGTAGTCAAAAGGGGCGGCGCCCCGGAGGGCTTCGAAAACTTCCTCCCGAACGCGCCGCAAAAAGGAGAGTCATCATGAGCGAATATGATTTCAACAACCAGAATGAATCGAGCGAACTCGCTTCTTCTGAACAGAACGACGTGCTCTATGGCACGGTGCAGCCCAGGAGCCCGAAAAAGAAGGGCGGACTGAAGATCGTTGCATTGGTGCTGTGCGCGGCGCTGGCCTGCGGCGCAGCGGGATATTTCATCGGCAACCGCGGCACGACGCAGCAGGCGGCCGCTCCCGCCGAGACCCCGGCACAGACGCAGGAAGCCGCCGCTTCCGATCCCGGCAAGACCGGATCGTCCTCTTCCGACAGCTTCTCGCTGGCCACGTCCCTGACCAACAACGCCGGCCGCACGGAACTGACCGTGGCCGAGCTGGCCAAGCAGTATAAGGACACCACCGTGCTGGTCACGTCCATTTCCAAGGCCACGAACAGCGGCTACGGCTTTGGCGGCGGCTATTTCTTCGGCGGAAACGGCGGCGGCCAGGAGCAGACGGAAACCTCGCTGGGCAGCGGCGTGATCGTCAGCGCCGACGGCTATATCATCACCAATAACCATGTTGTCGAGGGCGCGTCCAGCGTCAAGGTAACGCTTTCCGACAACACCACCTATGACGCGCAGGTGGTCGGCACGGACGAACAGACCGACATCGCCGTGCTGAAAGTCAACGCCACCGGCCTCAAATACGCCACGCTGGGCGATTCCGACCAGATCGAAGTCGGCCAGAGCTGCGTCGCCATCGGCAACCCGCTGGGCAACCTGACCGGCACGGTCACTTCGGGCATCATCAGCGCGCTGGAGCGCACCATCACTGTGGAAAACCAGACCATGACACTCCTGCAGCATGACGCTGCCATCAACGAGGGCAATTCCGGCGGCCCGCTGTTCAACCTCTACGGCGAAGTGATCGGCATCAACAACGCCAAGACCTCCGCGCTGGGCGTTGAGGGCATCGGCTTTGCCATCCCGTCCAACACCGTCAAGGCAGTGGCGGAGGATCTCATCAACAACGGCTATGTCACCGGCCGCCCGAAGATCGGCATCAGCGTGCAGACCATCTCCGAAGCGCAGGCGCAGTATTACGGCGTGGTCGCCGGTGTGGGCGTGGTGTCCGTGGAAACCGGTTCTCCCGCTGAAGAAGCCGGACTGACCGCAGGCGACATCATCACCGCCATGAACGGCCAGACGGTCCAGACCCTCGACGACCTCGACGCCGTCAAGAACAGCTGCAAGGTGGGCGATTCCGTCTCCGTCGAGGTCTACCGCAACGGCCAGACCGTCAAGCTCACGCTGGTTCTTGGGGAAGACAAGCCCGAAGCCACGCCCGCGGCCTACAACGGCGGCTGGAACACCCAGGGCTGACCTGGCGCAGCAGGCAAACAGTTCCCGGCCGGTTGCCTGACCTCCGGACGGTTTACATACGATCTCTTCTTCTGAAAAAACGAACGAAAAGAACGGGCAGCCTCCTGTGCTGCCAGAG
>JAEYFO010000141.1 GCA_023402915.1 Bacillota bacterium
CTGCCGCGTCCGGCGAAGGACCGCTTCGATGCGCGCTTCGAGCACCGGATAGCGGAAGGGCTTTGTCAGATAATCGTCGCCGCCCAGCTTCATGGCGCGAACGATGGTCTCGTCGTCCGCCAGACAGCTGAGGAAGATGATGGGGCAATAGATCCTCTGCCGCAGCCGGGCGCACAGGTCGATGCCGCTTTGCCCCGGCAGGATGATGTCCAGCAGGATCAGGTCAAAGGCCTGCTTTTGCACCAGCGCCAGCGCCCTCTCCGCGTCGTGGACGATCGTGGCCGCATACCGGCCGGAAAGGGTCAGATATTCCCCCAAAATTTCGCAGTTTTCCAGATCGTCCTCAACCAGAAGAATGTTTTCCATGAAAAATTCACGCCCCCTGCGTCGTTCAAAGTGTTTGCGGCAGCCGGAGCGTGGCCTTTGTCCCCACGCCCGGCGCGCTTTCGATGCGAAGATCGCCGCTGTGCTTTCGGGCGATCTCCCGGCTGATGGCCAGGCCCAGGCCGTTTTCGCCCCGCTCGCCGCAGGCGCTGTAGCGCTCGAAGATGGTTTGAAGCGCCTGTTCCTCAATGCCCGCGCCGTGATCCTGCACCGAAAGGGACAGCATCCCGTCCGGTTCTTTGGCGGCGCGCAGCTCGATCGTCCCGCCGTCCGGGCTGTAGCGGATGGCGTTGGAAAGGAGGTTGTCCAGCGCTTCCCGCAGGCGGAAGCTGTCGCCCGTCATGCGCGCGGGCGCGCTTTGCGCGTGGACTTCGATCAGAATGCCCCGCTCCCGCGCCTTGGCCCGGCCGTCGGCCGCCACGTTTTCCAGCAGCTCCGGCAGGGAAAATTCCGTGAAGTGAAAGGCGATGCGGCCGTCCTCCAGCCGCGCCATGAGCAAAAGGTCGTTGACCATTTTCGTGATGTCCGAAAGCTTTTTGTCCATCCGCTCCAGATAGCGCTCCTGCGGCGGCGTGCGCTCCGGCATGGCCTTGTTTAACAAGTCCAGATACCCGCCCATGGCGAAGAGGGGATTGCGCAGATCGTGCGCCACGTCCACCATGAAATTCTGCTTGACGGCCTTGGCGTGCGCCAGCTGGCGGTTGCTCTCCGTCAGGGCGGCGGTCTGCTCCTGCACCCGCTGGTCGAGCCGCTCGGTCAGATCGTCCGCAATGCGGAATTTTCGGGCGAAGATGCCGAACGTCGCCACAAAAAACGCGATGAGCGACAGCAGCCGCCCGTGGGGCATGGGACGCAGGCAGATGTCCACCATGCCCTGCGGCAGAAGGCCGAGATTCAACCCGAGATAAAACAGCTCGATGGAGGCGTTGACCGCCCAGCCCGCCGCCAGAACGCAGTTGCCGCTGCGGCGGGACAGCAGGCCCGACGCGATGGCCGCCCCTTCCAGCAGCAGATAGCAGCACAAAAACGCGCCCATCCACACCACGTTTCCCAAACAATAGGAAAGCAGCCAAAGCCCTGCCGCCACGCCCGCCGCGGGAAGCAGCTTTTTCCAGACCCGCCCGTCCATAAACTGGCGGAACAGGAAGAACCGCACGAATACCGAGAGATCCGAGCGCAGCAGCCCGCCGGAATCGGGGTGGATCAGCGGCGCAAAGCGGATCTGCGGCAGCCAGCGGATGAGGCTGAGCACCGTTACCAGCGCCAGCAGCAGCAGATAGCGCTCGCTGGTCTTTTGGGCGTACAGCGCGACGCAGGCGATGAGCATCATCACATACATGCCCACCAGAGACAGATCGAGCAGCGTCTGCAAATTCATCTGATAGAGGATCTGCTGCTTTGTCCCCAGCACCAGCCCCCAATAGCCGTTTGCCCGGCGCGTTCCCGCCGGCAGGCGGACGACCACCCGGAACAGGCCGCTGCCGTCGCTGTAGCGCGCGAGCGCGCCGTACTGTGCCCGGTTCAGCTTTTCGCCCGTTTCGGAGCGCACTTCCCTGCCGTTGATCCAAAGCGTCACGGAAGAGACCACCTGATTGAAATACAGCGGCTCGTCCGTTTGGATGGTGAAGGCGTACGTGGCGTTCCCGTCCACCCGGATGGTGCGGACGTCCTCCACCGGCGCGGCGGCAAGGCCGGAAAGCTCCTCCGGTTCGTGGCAGCCCTCATAGCGCAGCCATTGCCCCGTCACCGGGCAGGGCCAGCTTCCCGCGGCGGGCGCGTCGATCGACACGCTGCCCTGCCGGACAAAATAGACCGGGCTGGAACGGTTGAGCAGCATCATCAAGAAAAACAGCGCGGCGGCGCAAAGCGCCATGATCCCCACGGCCAGACAGGCGAGCGGGCGGCGCTTTTTCGGGGCGGCGGGCGCGGACGGCGCACAGAGAGCGGCGTTTTTGGACAAAAAAGACTCCTTCTTCCGGCGGAAAACCGCGGCCCGTCGGATGCAGATTTTTTGAAACCAGAGAAAAAGCGCGAAAGGCGCGGGAAAGCCACGGAAAAAAGAAAGAAAGGAAGCGGCGGCAGACGGAAAAAGCGCTCCGGCCGAAGAAACGCGCTGCGCCGTTTGGAAGAGCAGGAAACACAACGGCAGGCGATACAAAAAACGCCGCCCCCTACGAAAAAATTGCAGCCCCTAACACAAAAATCGCAGCCCCTTACGAACTGCGATCTTTGCGCCGCATGGCGGCCAATGGCTCCCCAGGTAGGGATTGAACCTACGACACTCCGGTTAACAGCCGGATGCTCTACCCCTGAGCTACTGAGGAAT
>JAEYFO010000180.1 GCA_023402915.1 Bacillota bacterium
GTTCCGGATCGACCCCGCCATGCTGCCCAAGCACGTTCCCACCGGCACGGTCATCGGCGCTGTGACGGCGGAAGTGGCCAAGCGCACCGGCCTTGCCGAGGGCACGCCCCTTGTGGCCGGTCTGGGCGATCATCAGTGCGCCGCCGTCGGCATGGGCAACATCCGCGAAGGCATGGCCTCTCTGGTGCTGGGCACGGCGGGCGTTCTGGTCTGCCAGTCCGAAAAGCCCATCCGCGACCCCAACCGCAAGGCGCACGTCATCGGCTCCGCCCTGCATAAGTGGGAGATCGAGGGTCACGCCAGCGCAGCGGCTTCCTCCTTCAAGTGGATCCGCCGCACGTTCGGTCAGATGGAAGACGCTACGGCTGATCTGGCCAATCTGGACGTGTACGATCTGCTCACCGCGCAGGCCGCCAAGGCGCAGCCCGGTTCTCAGGGTCTGGTCTACATCCCCTGGCTCGCCGGCGCCGCCATGCCCATCTACGACACCAACGCCCGCGGCGCGTTCATCGGCATGACCTTCGGCCACAGCAAGTGCGACATCGTCCGCGCCGGTATGGAGGGCGTGTGCTACGAAATGCGCTCCATGATCGAAGCCATTCAGAAGGCCGGCATCGAAAAGCCCGAATTCCTGCGCATCGGCGGCGGCGCGTCCCGTTCCGCCCTGTGGAACCAGATCAGCGCGGACGTCTACGGCGTGCCGGTGGAAACGGTTTCCGCTGCGGAATGCACGGCGCTGGGCGCCGCCATCATGGGCGCCATCGGTGTGGGCGTGTTCAAAGATCTGGACGAAGCGACCCGCGAAATGGTCCACGTGACCGGCCGCTGGGAGCCCAAGCCCGAAAACGTCAAGGTGTACAACGAGCTGTATCAGGTGTTCCTCGATTCCTACTATGCGCTCGCGGACAAGGTCTATCCCGCCATCGCGCATTATCAGGGTCTGTAAGCCTGTAACAATTCCATTTTTCCGGACGGTGTTGTTCTTTCCCCGCCGCATCCTCTCCGCAGGCGGGGAACCGTCGGGGAACCGTCGGGGAACGTGCGCCGCTTTTTGAAAAATCGCCGCCTCCCTGGCTTTTTTCCGGCGCGCCCCCCTGCTTTTTCCCAAAAATATCACGGTTACCCGCCTTTTTGAAGATTTGAAGGTTTGAGGTTTCGATTTTTAAATCGTTCAAAGAGGCTTTCAACTTTTACCCTTTTTATCAGGAGGAAATCAATCATGTTTCTCAACGGCGAACAGGTAACGAAGAAGTGGCTGGCCAGCCGCCTCGAGCACGTCATTTGGGGCAACGACGAAGCCTTCATCACCAGCGAAGTCAAGCGCGGCATCGAATACGGCTTCCGCACGATCTACGCGCCCAACAGCCACTGGTACGGCCTGGTCCACGACATGCTTGCCGGCACGGGCATCCTCATGTCCACACCCATCAACTTCTATCACGGCATCGCCTGCCACGGCGCCATCGCGGCCGAAGCCGCCCTGTGCGAAAAGAGCGGCCTGACCGCCATGGATCTCATCCCCGACCGCAACGCCCTGGAGCTGCGCGACTGGAAGAGCCTGGCCGATTCCGTCCGCGCCGCCCGCGACAACTTCTCCGGCGAGATCAAGGTGCTGACCAACTGCAACGACTCCCTCGACGTGATGTATCACATGGTGGACGCCATCAAGGAAGGCGGCGCTTCCCACGTCAAGGCCTACGACCAGAACAAGATCGGCTGCCCCATGAATCGCATCCAGCTGCTCAAGAAGAAGTGCGACGAAGTGGGCCTCGAGCTGAAGGCTTCCGGCAACGGCAAGTACTGGACGACCGCCATCTGCATGGGCGCGTATGCTGCGGGCGCGCAGTGCGTCAGCGCCAGCAACACCTTCCAGATCGTGGACGATCTGCCCATCTTTGAGGAGCTGTACAGCAAGTACACCCAGCAGGCGTAAGCCCCGAAAAGTTCAACCCCAAAGTACGTTTTCCGTCTCAATCCCATCATAGAGGCAGAGGCCCGCTTCGGCGGCCTCTGTTTTTTTTAGTATAGAAGCAGGAACATCAGGAAGGCGGGGAAATTTTGGAACTTGAAATTCAAGGATGAAAAAATGAACCTTGCGTCCGGAACGCCGGGACGGATGACTTCCCATCGGGCATAAAAAGCGTCTGCGCGGTTTTGGTGGTCAAGCTCTGCCGGTTAAAGGGCTGCTGCCGCGGGAAAACGCCGCCAACGCCGCGCACATTAAGCAAAGGAAGTTTCCTGTTTCGATCAGAATTGAAAAAACCGGCTGTCCCGCAGGCCGGAAGGGCGGCCGCGCGGTTCGCCGGTCAAAAAGGCTGCTGCCGCGGGAAAGCGCCGCCAACGCCGCGCGTTGAAAAGGATGTTTTGACCCGCCCGAATTGCAAAAACCGTCTCATGCGTTGGAAAAGGCATTCCCCTTGCATTAAAAAGTTCTGCCCTTCCTTCTGATGAAAAACACGCCTTTGACGCGCCGGTCGAAAGGATTCTGCCGCCATTCCGGTGAAAAAGGCTGACCCCCTGGATGTTTGAAGAAATTTCCGCCACCGCAGAATTTTTGGAAAAGATTTTGAAATTCCATTCTCCTATCCTTTTTTTGAAAGTTTTTGAAGGGGGTTTGGGGGACACTTTTT
>JAEYFO010000273.1 GCA_023402915.1 Bacillota bacterium
CTCGATGAAGAGGACTGGGAAGGCTGGCGGGAGCTGACGCGCGTACTGGGCGGCAAGGTGCAGCTGGTGGGCGACGATTTGTTTGTGACGAACCCGCAGCGGCTCTCCCGCGGCATCGCGCAGGGCTGCGGCACGGCGGTGCTGGTCAAGCCCAACCAGATCGGCACGCTGGCCGAGACCATCGAAACGGTGCGCATGGCGCAGCGGGCGGACTACGGCGCGGTGCTGTCCCACCGTTCTGGCGAAACGGAGGACACGCTCATCGCAGACCTTGCCGTGGCGCTGGGCGCGGGGCAGATCAAGTCGGGCGCGCCTTGCCGGACGGAGCGCACGGCCAAGTATAACCAGCTGCTGCGCATCGAAGAGGAATTGGGCGCGGCGGCGCGCTATGCGGGGCGGGACGCCATCCGGGCGGAGCTTTGAGCGGCTCCATCGCAGGCGAAAGCGCGAAATGCAACAGCTCAAAACAACAGGCGGCGGATCGAAAAAAGCGGTCCGCCGCTTTTGCTTTTTGGGAAGGCGACGGAGAGGGTTTGAAAAACTGGCGCGGCAGAGCGATTTTAGGGCAAGCAGGACGAAGATTTATTTTGAGGAGGGTGTGTGGCAAGGCTGCTTTGAAAAAACAGGGCAAAAACAGTTTTGAAGGGCTGTGCGGTAAGTATTGAAAAAGATCGCAAAGAAAGCCGGTTTTGGAAAGGGCGCGGGCTGGCTTGGAAGGGAGAGGATAGTCTGCCCTTAGAAGAGCAGACGGCAGGACGGTTTGGAAAAGACGCAGGCAAGGTTGGTTTGCAAGAGCCGTGCGGCAAATTTTGGCAAAGAGCGCGGGCGGGCTGTTTTTTGAAAAAGGCAGCACGATGCAGCACGAAAAATCCGTTACAACAAAAGGGAAGGCGAAAGCGGCGCGCGACGGCGGCGAAGATGCAGAGGGAAACGGACGGCGAGCCTGTTTCAAAAGAACCGGGATGCAGCGAACGCTTTTGCCTTTTTGAATACTTTTTTACTGAAAAGGGGGGATAAAGAGATGAACAGAACCAACTGGAAGCGCTGGCTCAAAGCGGCGGCTGTGCGCGCGCTCAAAACCGTTGCGCAGACGGCGACGGCCACCATCGGCACGGCGGCGGTGTTCGCGGAAGTGAACTGGACGGTAGTGCTGGGCGCGTCGGTGCTGGCGGGCGTGCTGAGCTTGCTCACGAGCGTGGCGGGCCTGCCCGAGGTCGCGCCGGAGCAGGCGGAAAACGATTGAAACACTGAATAAGAGAAAAGGCCCCGCATGGTGCGGGGTCTTTGCTGTAATTTGTAGCGTCAAAAGGAACAAATGCGGGACGCGAGCTTCGAGCGTCGTTTCCCACGTTCGAACACGGGCGGAAAAACCGTAAGGAACAGGCTCATGGCGGCGTTTCAGTGATTTGGCAAGAATTTGCTCCACACATGGCGCGGAATTTTGCTTTTGGAAAAGGATGTTTTTGAAGCAGCGCTTACGGCTTCTGCCTGCGCACGGGGACATAAACGGTGTTATAGGCGCGCTGCTCTCCGTTTTCCCAAAAAGCACAGTTGCCGATGAGAAAAGGCTCGCCGTCGAACGTGAGGGCGTGGGTCTGCATGAACTCCCGCATACAGGAAAGCTCTTCGTAGGAGGGGATGTTGGTGACAGAATGGGGGAGCCGGGCGCACAGCCAAAGCGGCGCACTGCGCAGAAAAACCGGCGGGTCGAGCGGAAGGCCGAGCCGCAGCGCGTCCCGTTCCGGAACGATCAGTCCCCACAGCACGGGCTGTTCCTGTGAGACGGAAAAGGCTTCCTGCGGGATGGGGGAATAGTTGCAGGTAAAGAGCGCTCGGTCGATCCAGCTGTTGAGAAGCTCCAGCGCTTCCGGCTCAAAAAGGAGCTGTTCTTCGCCCCGGAGATAATCGATACAGTAAAACTTCAAATTTTTTTGCAGGGTGCAAACGCCAACGGTTTCGTGCAGTGAGGCGGTCGCCTCCACCTGCTCTTTGACCTTTTCATAGACCATTTGCTGATAGTCCAGCTCTGCCTTTTGGCGGGCAAGCACTCCTTCAAGCATACTCAGATACTGTTCGTAGGGAATGTCAGACCGGTTCAGCGTCTCCCGGGTCTCGTCCAGCGTCAGGCCGAGGTTGCGAAGATAGCGGATGGCCACGGCCTTGCAGACCATGATGGGATCAAAATAGCGGTAGCCGTTGTGCTCGTCCTTTTCTGCGTCCAGCAGTCCCAGCTTTTCGTATTCCCGCAGCGTTTGAGAAGTCAGCCCCACCATGCGGGAAACTTTTCCGATTCGATAAGACATGCTTCTTTCTTCCTCCCCTTCCCTTTGAAAAAAGCATAACACATCCGTCTGCATTTGTAAAAACGAAGCGCCCATTCCGAAGAACAGGCGCTTTTCGATGGAGAAATGGCTTTGTGAAACCGTTTGGAGCGGTCAGGCTGCCGGAGCCGCCTCAACGCTCTTTCCGAGAGCAGACGCGATGCTGCGGCCCACCAGCATGCCGGAAGTGAGGCCCCAGCCGTTCGCCGCGCCGCCGTAGGTGACGTAGGCTTTCTTTTCGGTGAACAGCACGCCCATGCAGTCCGTGCCGACGGCGTAAAGTCCTTCAATGGGTTCGCCGGCGGTGTTCAGCACGGCAAAATCGGTGTTGACGTCCAGACCGCCGCAGGTGGTGTAGCAGTAGGGAGTGCCGACGATGCAATAGTACGGGCCGGCGCCGATCTTTTCAAGATACTGGGCGCTCTTGCCGAATTCTTCGTCCACGCCGGTCTCGCAGTAGCCGTTGTAATCGGCCACGGTCTTGACTAGATTGTCCGCGTTGATGCCGGCCTTTTCCGCCAGCTCTTCGAGCGTATCGGCCTGATAGATGAATCCGGCTTCCATACCCGCTTCCATGATGTCGAAGATTTTCGAGATGGGAGTGTTCTGCGGAATGGCGCCCTGGAAGCCCAGATAGATGGTCAGCGCGCCCTGCGGGATGGCAGACAGGCCGTTGTCGCGGATGGATTCGATCTGTTCCGTGCTCCAGATGGAATAGAACTGCGGGCCAGCGATCCACGGGTCGAACATGGCGATGGTCTCCTCGCTGCTGAAGCGCTTGCCTTCCTTGCTCACGGCCAGGCAGTTCTGCGCGACGGACATATACAGCGGCGCGTCACCGTCGGACCAGACCACGGGCTGAGCGTTGTTGCGCAGGCCGATCTGATCGGTCTCATGGACGTCGAAGCCGGTGAGGAACGCAGGCGTTCCGGCGTTATGCACCATGGGCGCCATGCCGATGTTGTAAGGCGCTGCGCCGATGTCCAGCGCGGCCTGGATCATCTTGCCGTCGTTGGTCTTGAGTCCGTAGACGCTCCATTTTCCCTTGAGCGGATAGTATTCGTCGGAGAGATATTTCGCGGTCATCTCGCCGTTTCCGGCAAAACCGCCGGTGGCGAGCACCACTGCCTTGGCGTGGATTTCGTATTCCTTTCCGGTGACGGGGTTGCGGGCCTTTGCGCCCACGACTGCGCCGGTTTCGTTCGTGAGGAGGTCATAGGCTTCGGTCTCAAGGAGATATTCGCCGCCGTTTTGCTGGAAGTAGTCATACAGCGCGTCAAAATATTCTGTGATGTAAGCCGTGGCTACGTCCACGGTAAAGGGATAGAACTCGATGCGGGTCAGCCACGGGTCGCCGGCCAGGCCGCCCAGCGCCACGGGAGAGAAGTCAAATCCGTGCTCATCCAGCCAATCCAACGCCTCGCCGGAATAGTCGAGCAGCAGGTCGATCATTTCTTCTTTGGCGTCGCCCTCGGTGTATTTGTACCAGGCGTCGCGCATAGCTTCTTTGTCTACCCAGTCCTGGCCGTTGTTGTTGACGGCGATATGGTGGGGCGGGTTGACGGCCAGCATTTCACCGGTCAGACTGGTGGTTCCGCCATATTTGGCCATTTTGTCGATGGCCAGCACGTCGAGGCCGTTTTCCGCAAGGCTGACGGCGGCCGTCGTGCCGGAGCCGCCCATGCCGATGACCAGCACTTCGGTTTCCAGCACTTCCTGACCGCCTTCCTTTTCCGGGACGACGCGGAACGCTTCAATGGCCTCCGGATCGCTGCCGCCCGCAGAGAGCGCCTGAGTCAGCGCTTCGGTGACGGCGCCTTTGACGCCGGCGCTCGAGGAGGTGGCGCCGGTGATGGAGTCCACGGCGATGGACTGGTTTTCGATCATGCGGGGCACCATGTAATCCAGCACGGACTGGAGAATATGCTTGGTATCGCCGGTGTCGGCGGTATCGACTTCGATGGAAAGCAGCTTCGTTTCGTCCACCGTCACCCTGGCCGTGATCTTCCGGCAGAGGGAGAAGCCGTAGGCAGAGCCGGTATAAGTGCCGGGCGCCATTTTTACCGCAACATCGGAGGCGGCGATCAGACCGGCTTCCGTCATGGCGGCGCGGGCGGCGGAACGCACGGCCGTGCTCGAAACGGTCGCGCCGGAAACGCCGTCCACGTCCGGGCTGCCGGCGGAAAGGATCGCGGCGGGCAGCTGCTCGATGGCACGGGAGCCCACGCCGTCGGTCTCGGCAGCGCCCTGCGCCTGTACGTCGGTCAGCACGCCGTCCGTTACGGTGATCGTGACGGTGACTTCTCCGCCAAAACCGGCGGCAGAAGCGCTGTAGGTCTTGACGGACGGCTCTTCGGACGCGGCGGGCGCAGCGTCCTGCGTGGCTTCCGGTTCCGTTACGGGAGCGGCGCACCCGGCCAAAGCGGCAGTGCACAGCAGCAGCGCCAGAAGGATCGAGAGGAACTTCTTCATCGACAGATACTCCTTCCTTGTGATCCTGTTTGACAGAGGAATCACATTAGAGCAAGTATAAACTCCAAGGCGGCTTTAGAGTCAAGACGAAAGAACAGAAAAATTTTGATGGATTACAAAAAACTGAACAAAAAGAAAAAGACCCGAAAGCAAAGGCGAGTGTTGTTAGGGAACCAACAGAACTACTAAATTTCTTAACAACAGACGGCTAAGGGA
>JAEYFO010000176.1 GCA_023402915.1 Bacillota bacterium
GTTTCAACGCCGCATTCGCCGGGGCAATCAGTTTCAGACGGTATGGCTGTGACCCAAAGCGCCGCTTTCTGCGGCAAAGCAAAACGACAACGATATGAGGAGTGAGTTGCCAGTGGTGCATGATGTAATGATGGGCAAGCGAGTACGAAAGAGCTTTTCCAAGATCGAAGAAGTACTCGAAATGCCCGACCTCGTCGAAATACAGAAAAAATCCTACGAACGCTTCCTCAAGGAAGAGCTGCGCGACGTGCTCAACGACGTGTTCCCCATCACGGACTACGCCGGAAAGCTGGTGCTGGAGTTCGTCGATTACAAAATTCCCGACAAGCCCAAGTTCACCATCGAAGAGTGCAAGGAGCTCGACCAGAACTACGCCGCGCCCCTTGACGTGATCGTCCGTCTCGTCAACACCGAGACCGGCAGCGTCAAGGAGTCCAAGGTGTTTTTGGGCGACTTCCCGCTCATGACCGAGCAGGGCACTTTCATTTATAATGGCGCAGAGCGCGTCATCGTCTCCCAGCTGATGCGTTCCCCCGGCGTCTATTACGACATGAAGAAGGACAAGGCCGGCCGGGAGCTGTTCTCCTCCCAGATCATCCCCAACCGGGGCGCCTGGATGGAATACGACACCGACTCCAACGGCGTTCTGTACGTCCGCATCGACCGCAACCGCAAGCTCCCCCTGACGCTGCTGCTGCGCGCCATCGGCTACGGCACGAACGAAGAGATCCTCGAAAAGTTCGGCGAGGACGAGCGTATGCTCGCCACGCTGAGCAAGGATGCGGCCATGACCCACGCCAATTCCGTGGCGGACGGCCTCATCGCCATTTACAAGCAGCAGCGTCCCGGCGAACCGCCGACGGAAGAATCCGCCCGCGCGCTGCTCAATTCTCTCTATTTTGACCCGCGCCGCTACGACATCGCCCGCGTGGGCCGCTATAAGTTCAACAAGAAGCTGGCGCTTTCGGCGCGCATTGCGGGCCGCATCGCCGCAGAGGACGTCATCCACCCCGAAACGGGCGAGATCCTCGTCGAAGAGGGCGGCACCATCAGCCGCGAGCTGGCGGTGGAGATCCAGGACGCCGGCGTGGAAAAGGTGCTCATCAGCCACGACGAGCGCAAGCTCATCGTCATCGGCAACAACTTTGTCGATCCCAAGGCCCATCTCTCCTTTGATCCGGAAGAAGCCGGCCTGAACGAAAAGGTGCATTATCCCACGCTGCGCCGCATCCTTGATGAAAACGAGGGCGCGGACGAAGAGACGCTCAAGCGTGTGCTGCGCGAGAATGTCAACGAGCTCATTCCCCGCCGCCTGCACCGCGACGACATCGCCGCTTCCGTCAGCTATATCCTGAACCTGCCCTATGGCATCGGCAAGATCGACAACATCGACCATTTGGGCAACCGCCGCATCCGGTCCGTGGGCGAGCTGCTTCAGGGCGAGATCCGCGTGGGTCTCAACCGCCTTGAGCGCGTCGTGCGCGAGCGCATGCAGATCCAGGACACCGTGACCGCCACGGCGCAGAACCTCATCAACGTCCGTCCCGTGACGGCCGCCATCAAGCAGTTCTTCGGTTCGAGCCAGCTGTCTCAGTTCATGGATCAGAATAACCCCTTGGCCGAATTGACGCACAAGCGCCGTCTGTCCGCGCTGGGCCCGGGCGGCCTGTCCCGCGAACGCGCCGGTTTCGACGTGCGAGACGTTCACTTCAGCCACTACGGCCGCATGTGCCCCATCGAGACGCCTGAAGGCCCGAACATCGGCCTGATCAGCAGCCTTGCGTCCTATGCGCGCATCAACAAATACGGCTTTATCGAGTCCCCCTACCGCAAGGTGGACAAGGTCAACCACAAGATCACCAACGAGATCGTCTATCTGACCGCTGACGAAGAGGACGATTGCATCGTTGCGCAGGCAAACGAACCCATCGATCCCGAAACCGGCTGGTTCAAGCACAAGCTGGTCGCCGGCCGCCTCAGGGAGGATATTTCCGAATATCCCCGCGAGCGCGTGGACTACATGGACGTTTCGCCCAAGCAGGTCGTTTCCGTTGCGACGGGCATGATCCCCTTCCTCGAAAACGACGACGCAAACCGCGCACTGATGGGCTCGAACATGCAGCGTCAGGCAGTGCCGCTTCTGGTGACGGAAGCGCCCTTTGTCGGCACGGGCATGGAATACAAGGCCGCCCGCGATTCCGGCGTGTGCATCCTTGCCAAGGAGGCGGGCGTTGTGGAAAAGGTGGACGCCCAGTCCATCACCGTCCGCGCTGACGACGGCAGCCGCCAGTACTATAAGCTCATCAAGTTCCAGCGCTCCAACCAGTCCAACTGCATCAACCAGCGTCCCATTGTGGACGCGGGCGAGCGGGTGGAAAAGGGCCAGGTCATCGCCGACGGCGCGGCCACCGATCAGGGCGAGATCGCGCTGGGCCGCAACATCCTCATCGGCTTTATGACGTGGGAAGGCTACAACTACGAGGACGCCGTCCTCATCAGCGAGCGCCTGGTGCGCGAGGACGTCTATACGTCCATCCACATCGAAAAGCACGAGTCCGAGGCCCGCGAGACCAAGCTGGGCGCGGAAGAGATTACCCGCGACATCCCCAACATCGGCGAGGAAGCCCTCAAGGATCTGGACGAGCGCGGTATCGTCCGCATCGGCGCAGAAGTGCGCAGCGGCGACATCCTCGTGGGCAAGGTGACCCCCAAGGGCGAGACCGAATTGACCCCCGAAGAGCGTCTGCTCCGCGCCATTTTCGGCGAAAAGGCCCGCGAAGTGCGCGATACCTCCCTGCGCATGCCTCACGGCGAGAGCGGCGTGGTCGTGGACGTGAAGGTTTTTGACGCGAGCGAAAAGCGCGCCGACCTCTCTCCGGGCGTCAAGCGCATGGTGCGCGTCTACGTCGCCCAGAAGCGCAAGATCTCTGTCGGCGACAAGATGGCGGGCCGCCACGGAAACAAGGGCGTTGTGTCCCGCATCCTGCCGGAAGAGGATATGCCCTTCCTGCCCGACGGCACGCCCCTCCAGATCGTGCTGAACCCTCTGGGCGTTCCCTCCCGTATGAACATCGGTCAGGTGCTCGAAGTGCATCTGGGCCGTGCCTGCCGCGAGCTGGGCTGGCATATTGCAACGCCCGTTTTCGACGGCGCGACCGAAACTGACATCGCCGAATGCCTCAAGATGGCCGGCCTTGACGAGGACGGCAAGACCATCCTCTACGACGGCCGCAGCGGCGAACCCTTCGAAAACCGCATCACCGTCGGCGTGATGTATTACCTCAAGCTGCATCATCTGGTCGATGATAAGATCCACGCCCGTTCCACCGGCCCGTATGCCCTCGTGACCCAGCAGCCTCTGGGCGGCAAGGCGCAGTTCGGCGGCCAGCGCTTCGGCGAAATGGAAGTCTGGGCGCTCGAAGCCTACGGCGCGGCGCACACGCTGCAGGAGATCCTCACGGTCAAGTCGGACGACGTGACCGGCCGCGTCAAGACCTACGAAGCGATCGTCAAGGGCGAAAACATCCCCGAACCCGGCGTGCCCGAGTCCTTCCGCGTGCTCATCAAGGAGCTGCAGGCTCTGGCGCTCGACGTCAAGGTGCTCTCCGCCGACAACCGCGAAGTCGAACTTCGCGACGATGACGACGACGACGTCAAGCCTCTCGACCTCAACATCGAAGGCATGGAGGGCGGCGCGGAGCGTCATGCGCAGCAGGAGACCGTTGCGGCGGATTCCTACGGCGAAGAGGACTTCGGCGATCTGGATGATTTTACGCAGGACGCCTTTGAATCGGACGACTTTGCAGACCTGCCTGCCGATGCTGCGGCAGACGATGATTTCCTGATGGACTTCAACCTTGACGATCTGGCCGACGATATCGCGGACGGCAAGGATGGCGAATCGCAGGACGATCAGGAATAAAAAAGCCCCTGCGCTGCGGCGTGTCCGAATTGTCATGTGACCGAAGGGAGAAAACGCTTTGTACGAACTTGACACCTTTGATTCCATAAAGATCGGCCTTGCTTCGCCCGAAAAGATCCGCGAATGGTCCTACGGCGAGGTCAAAAAGCCCGAAACCATCAATTACCGCACCCTCAAGCCCGAACGTGACGGCCTGTACTGCGAGCGCATCTTTGGACCGACCAAGGACTGGGAATGCCACTGCGGACGCTATAAGCGCGTGCGCTATAAGGGTATCGTCTGCGACAAGTGCGGCGTGGAAGTCACCCGCGCCAAAGTGCGCCGCGAGCGCATGGGCCACATCGAGCTGGCCGCCCCCGTGAGCCATATCTGGTATTTCCGCGGCGCGCCCAGCCGGATGCGCCAGCTGCTGGACATCAAGGCCAACGAGCTGGAAAAGGTGCTCTACTTTGTGTCCTATGTTGTGGTGGATTCCGGCGATACGCCCCTTGGCTACAAGCACGTGTTTGAAACCGAGAAGGAATACCGCGACGCGCTGGCCGAATACGGCACGCGCTTCCGCGCGGAGACCGGCGCCGCCGCCATCAAGGAGCTGCTCCAGCACATCGACCTTGAGCAGCTGGCCACGGAGCTCCGCCAGGAGATCAAGACGACCGCCAGCCAGAAGCGGGCCGCTTCCATCAAGCGCCTCGAGGTGGTGGAAGCCTTCCTCAAGAGCGGCAACAAGCCCGAATGGATGATCCTCGAAGTGCTGCCGGTCATCCCGCCGGATCTGCGCCCCATGGTGCAGCTCGACGGCGGCCGCTTCGCCACCAGCGACCTCAACGACCTGTACCGCCGCGTCATCAACCGCAACAACCGCCTCAAGCGCCTGCTCGACCTCAAAGCGCCCGACATCATCGTGCGCAACGAGAAGCGCATGTTGCAGGAAGCGGTGGACGCCCTCATCGATAACGGCCGCCGCGCCCGCGCGGTCACCGGCCCCGGCAACCGTCCCGAGTGGATGATCCTCGAAGCGCTGCCGGTCATCCCGCCCGACGT
>JAEYFO010000342.1 GCA_023402915.1 Bacillota bacterium
GTCGTAGACCTCATAGATCGAGCCGCCGGCAGTGTTTTCGATGGGCACCACGCCGTAATTCACTTCGCCGCGCTGCACGGCGGAAAACACGTCGGAAAAATGCGCGTAAGGGCGCAGCGTTCCCTCCGGAAAGCATTCCATGGCGGCCTGCTCGCCGAACGCGCCGGGAACGCCGCTGTATCCCACGAGGACGGGATCGTCGTTCATAATGGTTCCGGTCTCCTTTCGCCCGAATGCGCCGTTTGCTTTGGGAACGCCGTTTTTTTCACAGAAAACAGCCGCTCCCCCTGCCGCTTTGGCAAAAAAAGGGTTCCTTTGAAGCGGCGCGCTTCCTCCGGGCTTTCATTGGTCTTTCTTCCATTAAAGCGCAAAGTTCTTCCCCGGTCAACGCTCACTTTCCTTCCGGAAGGCTGCGCCGCGCCCCAAACGGCGGTTTTCCCGCTTTTTCGCCCCCGCCCCGCGCGTTGGGAAAGTTGACGGCAGGGGAAAAACAGGGTATAATGAAGATGCCGTGCTAGACGGGGAGTTAGCGGTGCCCTGAACCTGCAATCCGCTATAGCAGGGTTGAATTCCCGTTCCGAGGTCCGCCGCTGTGAAGCAGGCTTTTGCGCGGAGCGTTGATGGCTGGGTCCTGTGCAACAGACGCTTGTGAACCATGTCAGGTCCTGACGGAAGCAGCATTAAGCGAGTCCGTCTGTGTGCCGCGGGTTTGCCTGGCTGGAGCCACCGGCAAGCGTACCGTTCGGAGAGGCGCTTTCAAAGAATGGGTGCACGGTTTTTTCAAAAAATTCAGCGTCATATTTTTAATGACGCTGTTTTTTATACGTTAAACCGTCTTTTGTGCCCGGCAGAGGCTAAAATTCTTCCGGCTATGGCTGCAAGTGGCGCTGTTTTTTGTACGTTAAACCGTCTTTTGTGCCCGGCAGGGGCAAAGTTCTTCCGGCTATGGCTGCAAGTGACGCTGTTTTTTTATACGTTGAACCGTCTTTTGTGCCCGGCAGAAGCCCATACTCCTTCCGGCTATGGCTGCAAGCGGCGCTGTTTTTTGTACGTTAAAAACGGCTTCCGCGCCTGGCAGGGGGCATAATAACTTCCGGCAGCGGCTGCAAATTCCGCCGTTTTTTGTACGATAGAACATTTCTTGCGCCCGGCAGGGATCGCGCCAAAGCACTTCCGGCGGCAGCGAACTCTTTTTCATCGTAAGCGGTGCTGACGTTGTTTTTCTATTTTCCCTTTTGAACCCCCCAACCCTTTCCCGCGCTTGCGCCCGCTCTTCGCCCGCGCGGGCGTTTTCCTTTTTTCCAAAAAGCGCCAAAACAGACGAAGGCGCGCTCCCTGTTTGGAAAACGCGCCCCGTCCATCGTGGAGGAAAACTCATTGAACCGCTGCTGTTCCGCCGGGCCTGCTTCCCGGCGCATGGTACAGGAAAAAACAACGGCAAAACAGTCCTTCCGGCTGTGAAGCATGGTTGTGGTGGAAAAAGCCCGCATTCTCCGCCTGCGTCATCCGGCGCGTCCGCCTTTCCCTTTACGTCACTCGGACGAAAACGGCATCCTTCCGGCCTGTCCCGTCGGGTTCGTTCTTTCTTCCTGCCCTTTCAGTTTGCCCGCCTTCGCGGGTTTCATACGGCTTTTTTTCAAAATTTCAAACTTTCAAAAAATCTCTGTCCCCCGCGTCCGTTCGCGCTTTTTCAAACCCTTTCCGAATTTTCGGACTTTTCATAATTTTTCAAAAAACGCCCCACAGCGCCCAAAGGATGGCTTTGAACAGCGCATCCCGTCAGAAGGAGGCGCGGCGCATTCGATGAACGTGCAATTCAAAAAAGGCGTGCTGGAGCTGATCGTGCTCTCTCTTTTGGGGCAGCGGGACTATTACGGCTTTGAGCTGGTGAGCGAGATCTCCCGCGACGTGCAGATCTCCGAAGGAACGATCTATCCGCTGCTCAAGCGGCTCAAGGACGAAGGGTACCTGGAGACCTATCTGATGGAATCGCCCGGCGGGCCGCCCCGAAAATACTACCGGCTCACGCCGCTGGGCGAGCAGGTGCGCCGCCGCCTGACGAAAGAGTGGTTTGAATTTTCCGCAAGTGTGGACAGGATCCTGGGAGGGCAGGTATGATGACGAAACAAGAATTTCTATCCCGGCTGGAGCGGGCGCTCTCGTCGCTTCCGGAGGCGGAGCGGCGGGACATCCTCTCCGATTATGAGGAGCATTTCGCCCAAGGGGAGCGGGAAGGGCTGACGGATGAGGAGATCTGCCGCCGTCTGGGCGATCCGGAGACCATCGCCAAGGAATACGCCGCAAGCAGCGCCTTTGAACGGGCGGACGCGCAGCCGAGCTTTCGAAACGTCCTTACCGCCATCGTGAAGGCCGTGGCGCTGGGCGCGCTCAATCTGTTTTTCGTGCTGCCGGTGTTTTTGGCGCTGTTTTGCGCGCTCGTCGCGCTGATGGGCATCGTGCTGGCCGTGGTGATCGTGACGATCGTGCTGCTGTTTTTCTCGCTTTCGCTGGGCACGCTCTTTTGGAACGCGGGCGTTTTGTGCCTGGAGCTGCTGCTGTTTTTCGGCCTTGCCAAGCTGCTGACCCTGCTGCTTCGCGCGGTCGTGTCCTATCTTCGTTCCAATGTCAATTCCGTCAGGAGGGAATTTGAATGATTACTGCGTTTGTGATCCTGCTGGTCGTGGCCGTGCTGGCCCTTGTGGCGGTGGCCGTCATTTCCGCGCTGGGCGCTGCGGGCGCCGTGCTGGTGGCTGCGCCGTTGTCGATCCTGTTTTCCGTGCTGGGCTGGGTGCTCAAGTTCTGCCTCAAAGCCGCCGCCGTCGTCGCGGTGATCTATCTGATCTATCGCCTGTGCCGCGGCATCGGGCAGCGCAACTAAAAGGAGAACGCCATGAAACAGCGAAAAGGACTTTCGTTTCTCGGGGTGCTGTGCATCGTTCTTGCGGTGCTGGCCATCGGCTTTTTCATCGCAGGCGCGGCGTTGACCCGCCCAAAAGACGCGGCGGCAGAGCTTTCCCGCACCGCCCGGACGGCGGCGGGCAGCGTTTCGGACAACGACCCCTCCGGCGCGCTCTCCCGCTTTCTCAGCTGGCTGGGCGGCCTTGGAGAAAAGCTGGGAGAAGAGATCGACAACGCGCTCACGCCGCCGGAGGACACGGGCGCGCTCAAAGACTGCTCCGCCTCGGAAACCTTTGACGCGGCGGACGTGGCCGGGCTGAGCATCGACCTGACGCTGGGCGATGTCGAGCTGATCCCGTCGGAGGACGGCCGTATCCATGTCGATTACAGCTGCCAGCTGAGCGAATCGCTTCAGCAGCGCCACAGCTTTTCCGCGGTACGCACAGGCAGCCGGGTGGAGATCACGCAGAGCTTCGGCAGCCGCAACCTCAGCGCGAACGCCAAAAGCAGCGTCCGGCTCACCGTCGCTCTGCCTGCGGAGCTGGGCGGCCAATGGCGCATTTCCACCGTCAGCGGCAAGCTCTCTGTGGGCGCGCTGACCGCTTCCTCCCTCGAAGCCAGTTCCATCAACGGCAGCATCTCCGCGCTGCGCTTCGCCTGCGGCTCCATCAAGGCCGATACCGTCAACGGCGCGATCGACCTGACCCTTGCCGCCGCGCCTGCCGCGCTCACGCTTGAGTCGGTCAACGGCAGCGTTCGTTTGGGACTGCCGCCCGCGTCGGAGTTCGCCTACGACCTCTCGAACGTCAACGGTGAACTCTCCCTGAACGGCTTTGCGCCCGCAGAAATTTTCTCTGAGGAGAAGCATCATAAAAGCGGCCGCGTCGGAGAAAACCCCGCCGATGCGTCCGTCGCGCTCTCGAGCGTCAACGGAGAGCTGGAGCTGCGGACGAACCGGTAACGTGGAAAAAATGCCTCCCGCGTCCATCGAGAAAACTCAAAGCGGCGCGTCCGTTGCGCTCCCGCGCGGTTGGAAGTGCGGACAAACTGCTGATTTGAGCTGAAATGCGGCTTGCCCTCCCCTCCCAAATGGAACGACATTCCGCAATAAGAGGGCAGGAAGAGGGCGGGAAGCTCTCTCCGAACACGCTGACCGTTTCGGAAGCGGGAAAGCCGACGATTCTTACGGCGACGGGCGGCAAGCTCTTGCCGGGCACACCGGCCGCTTCGTCTCTCGAAGCCAGCTCCATCGACGGCAGCACTTTCGCGCCTTCCCTGCGGCTCCATCATGGACGATGCCGCCAACGGCGCGACTGTGCGCGGCGCTTTGCAAAAGGCTTTGTTTTCAATTTCAAAAACTGCCAAAAATCGAATCGCCGGAAGAGAAAACCCACGCTCTTCCGGCGGTTTTTGTTTGGAGAGGAAACCCTGTGGGCGATGCGGATTCGGAACAAACGCACCTTGCCCTTGAATTTTTTCAGAACCTTCTCGGCAAAAAACGCGCACACAGCGTCCTCTTTTTCAGCGTCTGAAAAGCGGGATCCCCCCGCCTTTTGGCAGCTTCTTTTCAGCGCTCCATCAGCAGGAGAACCCTCCGTGTTCCCATACCCCATTTTCCAGCGCGCCGGCAAAAGTGGATGCTTCGTTTCACCATTCCCGTTTTCCCTCATCAGAAGGAAAATGCTTCGCTTTCCGCCCATTCCGTCCCCACTCCATCAAAGGGAAAACGTTTCACTTTCCGTCTACTCCTTCCCCTCCCATCAGAAGGGAAGCCCTCCATCCCCGTTTTTCTCTATTTTTTAAAAGTTTTGGGGGCAAGGGGGCTGACCCTGACCGCGCCCAGTGGGCGAAGAAGGAAGGGGAAAGCCCACTCCCCTGATTTTCGATCGAAAATCAGGGATTTCAACAAGGTGGAATGTCACCCTGCGGGTGACGACCTTGAGCAAGGAAGCGCCGGAAGCGTTAGCGAACCGGGGCGACCATTTCC
>JAEYFO010000351.1 GCA_023402915.1 Bacillota bacterium
GATGAAACACCACCCGCTTTGCGCCGAGCATCTGCGCCGCATGAGCCGTTTCCTGAAAATAGCGGAAATTTTTCTCTCGCCGCTCCTCGTCCGCCACGGCCAGATTGATAAAATACGGCGCGTGAACGCTGATGCACACGCCGTGCGCCTGCATCGCCTCGCGGATTTTTTTCGCCGTCGCCTCCCCGAGGGAAACGCCGCGGCCAAAGGAGTATTCAAAGGCGTTCAGGCCCATGGCTTCCAGCCAGGCGGGCGCCTGTTCTGTGCGCTTGTAGCCCTGTTCGTAAAAGCTGAGGGAATTTCCCGCCGGGCCGAATCGGATCTGTGTCATCTATGTTTCCCGTTTTCCTTCCTGAACTTGCGTCCGCCTTCAATATTGCAGCGCAGGAACAAAAATGCTGAAGGTCTTTTCGCTGCCGTCCGTCAGCGTCGCCTTGCCCGCAAAGAGCCAGATGGGCTGAAGCGTTCCCTTGACTTCTTCGAGCCAATAGGCCACTTCCGCCGAAGTGATCTGCGCGCTTTCGGCCTGCTGCCAGAGCGTATGCGCCGGACTTCCCGAAAGCGCCTGCTTCCACGCCTCCTCAGAAGAGATGATCTTCTGCTCCTTGAACGGCTCGAAATCGGCATTGTACTTCTCAACAGAATACAGCGTTCCGTCATACCAGAGCGTCACGACCATCTCGCAGCTGCCCTCGATCTTGCAGCCGTCGTCCGTATAGGCCGTCAGATACACCGCGTTCGTCAGGGCAGAATTACCCTCCGAATCATCCTTTTGCCCCATGACCATGTCATTGACTTCGTAATGGGTAAAAGCCGTGCTGCCGTTTGCGGCGATCTCTTTTGCCTTTGCTTCAAACTGCTCTGCGGCCAGCAGCGTGCCGTCCGCCTGCGAAACAAACGTCTCGTCCACATAGCGCCATTCACCCGTCAAAGAAACCGTGACGCTTTTTCCGTTCTGCTCCACCCGGGCGCGAACGGACACATCTGTCTGACTATCCACGGCTTTCGCTTCGCCGGAAATACCGAAATATCCGGCAATGCGCACCGCATCCTCCGGCGGATTGGCGTTTTTTGTCCGATAGGTCATGGCCTGCTGCTGCTCGCTGCTCAGCTCCGCCGTGATGGTCATGTTTTTCGGAAGCGCCGTGTCTGGCGTGAAGATGTTGAGGTGTTCAAACTCCGAGCCGCTGTCCACAACGATCAAGCCAACGCAGGCCATATACACCGCAAGCACCGTCAAAAGGGACGCAAGATGGGTTTTTCTGGAAAATTTCTGCGCGCTGAAAAAGCCCACTTTCGGGAAAAACAGCTTCACAAAGGCATACAGGCCAAAGCCGACCAGCACGCCGAGCACCGCGCCCACAACCACGTCCCCGTCAAACGGCGGGAACACCAGCCGGACCAGCGCCATCACAGCGCCCGCGCCCAGCGCGCAGACCGCCGCGCGCCACAGGCACTTGCACCACGAAACCGTCCACGGCAGGAAAAATCCCACCAGAAGGAACGGCGCGGTCATCCGGAAAAACTGTGCCCAGACCGCCTTATATCCCACTTCCTTGACGCGGAGCCACAGCGAAAACGGCATGGCATTTCCCGTTGTTCCCGCCGCCAGAAAAGCGGCTGCACCCGCGCAGACCGCCGAAAACAGCGCGATACGCAGGGGCGAAACGGGTGCGCCTTCTTTTTTTCGCGTCCGCAGCGCAAACGACACCGCATAGACGACCAAAAAGGCCACGACCGCCGCGCCGCCGGCTCGTACCCATGGATTTTCAAACATCAATAAGCCTCCTGCCGCTTTAGCGGATCGTTGCGCCGAGAGAATTTTTCATGTGCGCCAGCGCAAACTCATGCCCCTGCGGATTGAAGGACGCAACGGCTGCCGTCGGAATTTCCGCGTTGAAATCGCAATTATACGCGCCGATGGCCGTGTGCAAAATGCAGATATCCGTGCAAACGCCGGTCACGATCACCGTGTCAACGCCCTTTTCCCGTAGCTTTTCTTCCAGCCCCGTCCGGACAAACGCCGAATAGCGGGTTTTATCCATCCGGAAAATCAGCTCCGGATGCGCCTTTTCCGCCGCGTCCACCGCGGTTTTGACCGCGCCATACAGCTCGCGGCCAGGCGTTCCGGCAATATTGTGCGGCGGGAAGAGTTTGCTTTCCGGATGGGTGGTGTCGCCTTCATAATGAAGGTCGTTGAGCACGAAAACCGGCTCGTTTCGGGCAATCGACGCCGCGATCTCCTCGCAGATCGCCTGCTCGATCTGCTGACCCGGCTTGCCGCAGGTCAGCTTTCCATCGTCCGCCACAAAGTCCACCGTATAATCCACAACCAAAAGCGCGCGCATATTCGTTCTCCTTTCGTCTTTCGCCTATCGGATCGAGCCGCCGAACCGCTCCGCCACCAGCGTGGCGATGGCAACGGCTTCGGCTTCGATCATCGCTTCGTTTTCCCCTTCGAGCATGATGCGAACCAGCGGTTCCGTGCCGGACGTGCGCACCAGCACCCGCCCCTTGCCTTCCAGCTTCCGCTCCGTGGAAGCGATCTGCCGCAAAACGGCGTCCTCTTCCTTATAAAGGTACTTCTTCTCGTTCGGAACCTGCACGTTGACCAGCACCTGCGGATAGATCCGCACGCTGCCGGACAGCTCCGAAAGTTTTTTCTTTTTGCGAACCATCACGGAAAGCAGTTCCAGCGCCGAAAGCATTCCGTCACCCGTGGTGTTTTTTTCGAGAAAAATCAGGTGGCCGGACTGTTCGCCGCCGAAGTTATAGCCCTCTTTTTGCATTTTTTCGAGCACATAACGGTCGCCCACATCCGTCAGTTCTACACGGATGCCCGCGTCCTGAAGGGTATGGATCATACCGAGGTTGCTCATCACCGTCGCGACGAGCGTATTCTTTTTGAGAACGCCCCGCTCTTTCATGTCCATGGCGCAAATCGTCATGATGCGGTCGCCGTCCACCAGCACACCGTGTTCGTCCACCGCGATGAGCCGGTCCGCGTCGCCGTCAAAGGCCAAACCCACGTCCGCGCCCTGCTCCACCACCAGTTGCTGAAGGCGCTTTGGGTGGGTCGAACCGCAGTTAGCGTTGATGTTGCTGCCGTCCGGGTCGTCGAAATAGGCCAGCACGGTTGCGCCCAGCCGTTCAAACACCGCAGCGGCGACGGGGCTGGCTGCGCCGTTTGCGCAGTCGAGGGCGATTTTCAGGCCGGAAAGGTCGATCTGCTCCGCGCCGGCGAGAAAGTCCATATATTCCTGCGCCGAGCGAGCCGCTTCCACCATGCGTCCCACTTTTTCTCCGGTGGGAAGGGCCTGCGGCGCGTCGGAGCGGATGAGCGCTTCGATCTCGTCCTCCAGCGCGTCGGAGAGCTTAAATCCCTCGCCGTTGAAC
>JAEYFO010000033.1 GCA_023402915.1 Bacillota bacterium
CCGAGGACGCCGTCATCGTCGGCGACCGGATGGATACCGACATCATCGCGGGCGTGGAATCCGGTCTGGACACCGTGCTGGTGCTTTCCGGCGTTTCGACGGAAAAGACCGTCCGCCACTACGCCTATCGCCCCTCCATCATTCTGCCCGGCGTGGGCGATATCGTCACGCTGGCCAACGAGCAGAAGAAGCTGGACGCGGAGCTGTAAGCCAAATTTTCCGGAAAACCCGAATGCATGGCGCTGTTTCTCAAAAGGAACGGCGTTTTTGCTGTTTTTGGGGGAGAACGATCAACGCGCCGACGAAAATCCTCCGGGCCAAAGTAAAGAAAAACCGGCGGCAGCGCAAGGGAGCGCGTTTTGTTGAACGGAAAAACCTGCCGCAGGAAGAACTGCCGTAAGACTTTTTCATTTTTTCTTTCGTCCCGACCGCGGTTTTCCCGCGGCGATTCTCGTTTCTTCGGTCACAGAGCTTTTTCAGCCTGCGTGAAACCGCGCGTTCTCCGCATGAAATCGCATAAAAAAAGCAGGTCCCACAGAATGTTACCTGCAAAACCCGCTTTCAGTCACAAAAACCACTTATTTTTTATAATTTTACTTCTTTTTAACCACATCGTTTTTGGAAGAAGGCTTTTGCTCCTCCGCCCGCTTTGCCCCGCCGCACTGTCCGGCCATGGGACAGCCGCCGCAGCTGCCGCAGGACGAGCCGCCCCGCCTGCGCTTGCGCCACTGCGCAAAAATCGAAAGCCCAAAAAGTGCGGCCACCGCCGCGATCACGACCCAATCCAGCCAACGCATGTCCCTTCCTCCTCAAAGCGCCGCCCAGGGATCCTCCCAAAGGACGGGTTCGCCCGCTTTTTCCGATCGCTTCACGTCGATGAGCCGCTGGTTCCCGCTGCCGCGAAAGAGCAGCGCCAGGCTCTTTTTCTCCTGAAGAAAGGGGCCGTCCACCAACACGTCGCACAAGGACAAAAGCTGCGCTTTTTCCGCGTCGGCGCGCAGCTGCTCATAGGTATAGCCGCTGTACGCCCAGACGGTTTTTCCCAGCTTATGCGCCCCCTCGGCCAGCGCGCGGAAGGCCGCCGGCTGGCAGAACGGCTCGCCGCCGGAAAGCGTAATGCCCTCCGACAGGGACGAACCGGCCAGCAGCGCCAGAATTTCCTCCGTGTCCCCCTCTTTCCCGCCGGAAAAGTCGTGGGTCTGAGGGTTGTGGCAGCCGGGGCAATGGTGCGGGCAGCCCTGAAAAAACACCGTCAGGCGCATCCCCTCGCCGTCTACGATCGAATCCTGTTCCATTCCCGCCATGCGAAATTTCATCGTGCTTCTCCTTGCCGCAAAATGAATAGGCAAAAAGCCGCCGTTTTGAAACAATGCGCCGCGCAAACCGGAACGGCAGGCACAGCAACATTCCAATCCATCGATCCGCAAACCCAGTGCGGCGCGGACGCAGAAGCGATTTTTTACCGTGAAAGCAACTTTCTCAATTACTATATTTGTAATTTGCCGAAAAAAATTACCCTTTTCGTAACGTTTTGCGTCCATCTTATCGTTTATTGTTCTTTCTGTCAAACCGGATGGAGCCTTGCCTGCGCGCTCCAAAGCGCTCCGCCGCCCAAAAACCTTCTTTCTTTCCGTCAGACGCACTCTTTTTTGCCGCGCCGCAAAAAGAGGTTCCATTCCCCAAAATACAAAAAAAAGGAGCCCAACGACTCCTTCTCGTTTTTTTGCGAAATTGCCGGCGTTTCCTCCGTCCTCGCAGTTCATGCCATCGCGCCCGTTTTCGTTCGGCAACCGGACTTTTTTACCCAGAAAACGTCAAAAAACAAATCGCTCTGTCAGAAAAGACCCATCAGAAAAAGAAGGAACGCTGGGGCTCCTTCTTTCTGAATTTCAAAAAGCATCGGGGCGTTCGGGGCGTCCCTTCAAGCGGGCGCACCCTCGCGGGATCACAGCCGCTGATGCTTGACGCGGTCGTGTTCCTCGGCGCGCTTGGCGTTGTTGAACCGGTCGAGCGTGCCCACGAGATAGCCGGTGATGCGGCGGATGCGGTCAAAGTGGGGGCCGTCCTCTTCGCGGCGGCCGCACTTGGGGCACACGTCGTCGATCACGCCGTTGTAGCCGCAGACCGGGTCGCGATCCACCGGATGGTTCACCGAGCCGTAGCCCACGCCCGCTTCCTTCATGCAGCGGATGATGCGCTCAAAGGCGGCGGGGTTCTTGGCCGGGTCGCCGTCCACCTCGACGTAGGTGATGTGTCCGGCGTTCGTCAGGGCGTGATAAGGCGCTTCGCGGCGGATCTTCTCTTCGGCGGTGATGGGGAAATACACCGGCACATGGAAGCTGTTGGTGTAATATTCCCGGTCGGTCACGCCGGGGATAATGCCGAAGCGTTCCTTGTCCATCCGCACAAAGCGGCCGGAAAGCCCCTCGGCGGGAGTGGCCAGCAGCGAGAAGTTCAGCCCGGTCTTTTCGCACATTTCGTCCATGCGGGCGCGCATGTGGGACACGATGTCCAGGCCCAGGTTCTGCGCCGCGTCGGACTGGCCGTGATGGCTGCCGGTGAGGGCGACAAGGGTCTCCGCCAAGCCGATGAAGCCCACGGACAGCGTGCCGTGCTTGAGCACTTCGCGCACTTCGTCGTCCCAGCCCAGCTTTTCGCTGTCGAGCCACACGCCCTCGCCCATGAGGAAGGGGAAGTTCGAAACCTTCTTGCGGCACTGGATCTCAAAGCGTTCGAGCAGCTGGCCCACCACCAGATCGATCTTTCGATCCAGCTCTTCAAAGAACCATTCGAGCGAGCCCTTGGCGCGGATGGCGATGCGGGGCAGGTTGATGCTCGTAAAGCTCAGGTTGCCGCGGCCGTTGCACACCTCTCGGCTCTTGTCGTAGACGTTGCCGATGACGCGGGTGCGGCAGCCCATATAGGCGATCTCCGTCTCCGGACGGTTGGGATCGTAATATTGCAGGTTGAAGGGCGCGTCCTGGAACGAAAAGTTCGGGAACAGGCGCTTGGCGCTGCACCGGCAGGCCAGGCGGAACAGATCGTAGTTCGGCTCGCCGGGGTTGTAGTTGACGCCCTCCTTGACGCGGAAGATCTGGATGGGGAAGATGGGCGTCTCGCCGTTGCCCAGGCCTGCCTCCGTGCTCAAAAGCAGGTTGCGGACGGCCATGCGCGCCTCAGGGGAGGTGTCCATGCCGTAGTTGATGGACGAAAAGGGGACCTGCGCGCCGGCGCGGGAGTTCATGG
>JAEYFO010000037.1 GCA_023402915.1 Bacillota bacterium
CACGCTGATGGGGAAGCCGGGGCAGGCAAAGCGGATGCCCACGACCACTTCCGTCAAAAAGCGCATCCGGTTGACGAAGTTGCCGCCGTATTTATCGGTGCGCTTGTTCGTATAGGGGCTGAGGAACTGGTTGATGAGATAGCCGTGGGCCGCGTGGACTTCCACGCCGTCAAACCCGGCGGTCTTTGCGATCACAGCGCCGACGACGAATTTCTTCGTGAGCGCCTCGCACTCGGCGGTCGTCAGCTCGCGGGGCAGTTCGCCGACCACCTTGCAGGCGATGGGGCTGGGGGCCACGGGGGGCTTGCCGCCCAGGAGCTTGCTGGGGGTCTGGCGGCCCGGATGATGGAGCTGGGCGAAGATCTTCGTGTCGTGCCGGTGGACGGCGTCCGCCAGGCGCTCCAGGCGCTGGATGTGCATCCCCTTCGTGGCGCTCAGCTGGCAGGACATGCCCACGCCCGTCTCGTCGTCGATGCGGGTGATCTCCGTGATGATCAGGCCGCAGCCGCCCCTGGCGCGCTCTTCATAGTAGCGGATGATCTCGTCGGAGGCTTCGCCCGAAGAGGTGGCGAAGCCCGTGCCCATGGCGGGCATGACGATCCTGTTTTTGAGGCGGAGGGAACCGATCTTCCCTGTTTCGAAAAGTTTTTCGTAGCGCATGGGGAACCGTCCTTTCTTGAATGGAAGCGCCTGCATAAAAGCGCAATGAGAAAAAAGAGAAGTGTGTGTTTGCGAAGAAAACAGCAATGTTTCCGCTTGCAAATATCTTATCATTCACGAGCATCGAAAAAAAACGTTTTGGCTGCACGAAAAACCTGCTATAATTTGTGATAGATGCACAAATTCAACAATGGGAGGAACGGATGCAGATCAGTGAATTCTTTTCAGCAGTGCGGCGGGAAATTTTCGATTTTCCTGTTTCCATGGGAAAAGACGCCCCGTTTTCCGGCATCGGCGTGCTGGGAAGCGGCGCGGTGCTGGAGCGGGACGTTCTCTATTTTGGACAGACGGCACAACTTGACGAAACGACGGGGACCCCGGCGGGCTTTGTCCTTTGCGGCGAAACGGTTCTGCCCGCGGGGCGAACGGACGCGCCCTGCCTGTTCATCGACGAAAAGCGCCTGCCGGAGGTGTTCGCCCTGGCGAACCGGGAATTGACCAAGGCGCTGCGGGCGGAAAACGACTACGCCGCCATGCTGCGCATGATCCTGGACGGCAAGGGCATTTCCGCCATTTTGGATGCGGCGGAGGAAAAGCTGGACAACCCGCTGGCCGTGCTGGACATCAGCGGCAAGATCATCGGCCACTCCACCCGCTTCGACGTGCCCGACCCGCTTTGGATCGAAAGCGCCAGCAAGGGCTATTGCCCCTTCGCCTTCATGGAGCACGTCAAAAAAGTCCGGGAAGAGGTGCCAAAGCCCAACAATTCGGACGTGTTTTCCACGTTTTGCGAGCAGGCGCAGATGACCTATCTTTGCAGCAAGATCTTCGATCAGGGGATCTTGCTTGGCTACGTGTTCCTCTTTCAGGCGCGCGGCCCGGTGGCGACGGCGCGGGCGAGGGAGCTTTTGCCCCTCATCAGCCGGGCGGCGGGCGAAATGATCCTCCATCTTCGGGGCAACGAAGGGCTGCGCACGAACCTTTACCGCAACATTCTTTCCGATATGCTCGACGGCGAGGACGGCGCCAGCGCCGGAGTGCGCATTCAGGTGTCCGGGCTGAAATTTCCGCCCCGGATGTGCGCGCTGGTGCTGCGGCCGGCCTATTATCACGGCGAACGGTACCTGCGCGAGCAGCTCTGCCCCATGGTGCAGGCCCTCTTTGGGGACGCGCCGGCGCTGTATTATCGCGACAGCATCGTGGCCATCGCGCCGCTGAGCGAGCAGATGCGCCTGAGCGGCGAGCTGCCGGAAAAGCTCGAAGAGCTGGCGCGCCGGGAGCATCTTCGCATCGGCGTGAGCAACGGCTTTGCCGCGCCGGAAAAGTTCGCGGCCTATCACGCGCAGGCGGACGAGGCCCTGCGGCTGGCGCAGCGGCTCGGGCGGGGCGGCGCGGTTTTCCGCTATGAGGACTATGCGTTTTACGCGCTGCTTTCGACGCTGCCCCTCGAGGCGCAGGCGGGAAAATTCTGTCATCCGGCGCTGGGGCGGCTGCGCACCTACGACCACGAAAACGGCACGGAGCTGTATCACACCCTGCGCACGTACACCGAAAGCGGCCTCAACCAGCGGCGCACGGCGCAGGCGCTGTTTCTGCACCGCAACACGCTCAATTACCGCATGAAGCGCATCGAAGAGGTGGGCGGCATCGACCTTGAGGACCCGCAAACGCCGTTTTTGCTGATGTATTCGTTCCAGATCGACCGGTATCTGGAAAACAGCCGGGGCTGACCGATTTTTTGAAAATCGAAGTTCGGCAGGGAATTTCGGTAAAATCGAATTTCCGCAAATTGAATTTTTGAAACCCAAATTTTTGGAAAAAAGAAAACCGTCCGGCGGTTGCGCGGGATTTCGCGGCGCGGTATCATAAAAAAAGAACGCCGGGCGGCGGGCGTTTGGGCGCGTGGAAGAAACTGTTTTTTCAAGCGCAAAAGCAACGGCCGGGCGGCGTTTGACGGGATTTTGAAAAAAGAACGTTTGAATCGAAACGAGCGGCGCGGCGAAGGCGTTTTTTGAGATCAGAGAACGTTCCGAAACGCCGGGCGCGCCGTCGCTTTTTCTCAGGCGAAAACGAACCAAAAGCCATGCAAAACTTTTCATACAGGGAGGGCATAGTTCATGC
>JAEYFO010000324.1 GCA_023402915.1 Bacillota bacterium
GGTTTGCGGTCTGCGTGGGGGTGAAATTGTTTCAGCGGAAAAAGCGCTTGCGGCGGCAGGCACCTTTCAGGCGCAAAGCCCCGGCGGCACAAAACGAAATTTTTCAAAGCGCCGCGAAACAAAAACCGCCCCGGCTCCCCAGTGGGAAATTCCGGGACGGAAAGAAGGCCCTTTTTTCAAAAAGGAACAGAACCCCGCGGCAAAACGCTCCGCAGGCTCAGCGGGCAGGCGCGTCCTGCGCGGCAGCGGCTTCCATAGCGGCGCGCAGCATGGATTCGTATTCCTCGCGCACGAACGCCGGGCTTTCGATGGCCACTTTGCCGCCAAAGCCGAACACCCAGCTGTAAAAAATATGGCTCACGGCGATGGTCACCACTGTCCGGAAGGAAGCGCCGTCGCAGGGGAGGGCGGGCACGTCTTCGCCGAAACGGTCGATGATCGCGTCCATGACGGAATTGTCGCAGCGCAGCGTGACCTGCTCGTGAGAACTGTTGAACATGCGAAAGGTCGTGTTCAAAAAAGCGTCGATGTCAAAATCTTCCGGCGCGTCCATGCCCGCTTCCTCAAGGATTTCCGGACAGCGGGCGATGCGGTCCACCCGAAAGCTCACCAGCTGGCGGTTTGGCCCGCGCACAGCCACCATATAATAGTAATCGCCGTTCCAGACCAGATGCAGCGGCGTGACGGCGTAGGCGCTGCCGCCGTGGCGGAGGATCTGCTCCTTGCGCTCGTTGTAGCGGAAATACTGGAAGGAAATTTTCTTTTTGGCGTTGATCGCCTCGTTGATGGCGTCCACGATGAGCAGCACCCGCTCGTTGCCCGGCTTGATGCGCCGCTCGCAGCGCACGTTTCGCCGGAGCGTGGCGGCCACGGGCTGGCTGGCGAGGGAGCTGAGCTTTTCCGAAAGGGCGCGGCTTTTGGCGCTGGTGATGAAGCGGGAGGATTCCACCGCGTCGATGAGCAGCTTCAGCTCCGCCGTGTCGAATTGCCGGTCGCAGAGCGTATAGCGGTTCTGGGTGGATTTGATCTCCTGAATGTCCAGCCCGAACTCCCGCAGCAGTGCGATTTCCGTTTTAATGGTCTGCCGGTGGGACGAGATGCCGTAGCGCGCCGAAAGCAGCTCCATCAGCTCGTTCGTGCTGAGCGAGTGGGTCTCGTCGGTCTGCTCGTAAAGAATTTTGGCAAGATACAGCGGCCGTAATTTCGCTTTGTGATCCATGACGCACCTCGGTTTGTTTTTTTGAAAATGGCGCACAGGGGAGCGGGCGCGGAGAAAGCGGGGGGAAAGGAAAAAAAGAGGAACAGGGCGGAACGCTGTGGTTTCAACTGGAAAGGCGAGCGCCGCCCGGCGTGCGGGAAAAGCGCTGCGGTTATTCGTCGTAAGGCTTTTTCACGCCCCAGGAATCGAGCATCCGGTGGGCGTCCTTCTCGTCGAGAAGCTCCAGATCGACGCTGTCGCCGCCGTCGTAATACCAGGCTTCATAGGGGGAATCCGCTTCCGTCAAATGCCACTGCGCGTCGTTGGCGCAGCGATATTCGAGAGGGTGCTGCCCAACGCGCCAGCGAACCAGCGTGCCGGTGGATCCTTCGAAGAAATAGGAGCCGATTTTTTTGTACTTATAGGAAAAAGGAGCAAAATACGTATCGTAGAAAGCCATCGCTTCTTCGTCGGACACATCGTTTTCTACAATTTCAATGAGCGCATCGTCTACGGTATAGAAATTCAGCTTGCCCTTGACGGGGAAGGGCTTCACCGGCCGGACGTTGGAAAGACGCCAGCCGTAACAGGGCGCGCCGGGCATCTCATCCAGACAGGCCGCTTCCAGATCGGATTCCGCAAGGGGCTTCACATCGTCGAGCGATACCACGCAGAGGGCATATCCGCTGATCTGGCCGGGAATCTTTGGCGAAGCGCTGCTGCAAACGAGCAGGTCGCCCCTGTGTTGAGTGTTCCAGGAACGTACTTCGATGGTTTTGGCGTCACAGAGGATCCAGTGGGCATAGGGATTTTGAATGGAGATGGCTTTCATGGAAGAACGCTCCTTTCAGCGGCCTGAACAGAAAAAGACAATAGAAATAGGACGATTTTGCAAAAGGAATTTTTTTTAATTATAGTATGGATTATACCACGGTTTCTCCAGCATTTAGAAAGAATTTTGCGCCCGGCGGGGCAGGTGATGGATACGCTCGACACTACGAACAAAATGTGCCGGAAGTTCAAAAAATACGGCCGGATTTGTCCATAGATTCTACAAAAAAAGACGCTCCCCACAGCGGGAAGCGTCCGAAAAACGGTTTGAAAAAGAAACGGCCTGAACCCGCTGAAAGCGGCTTGAAAACGGCGCGGCAGTCAGTGCCGTCACGCCCCCCCGCCGCCCTTTTTGGGAAGCTCACATCCCTTCTTCGTCCGTCCAGATCTCCTTGGCCATGCGGAACACCGCCCACGCCTTGGGCCAGCCGCAATAGAACGCCGCATGGGTGACGATCTCGGCGATCTCTTCTTTTGTGATGCCGTTGGCCTTGGCGGATTTGAGGTGATAGCGGAAGGATTCGTCCGTCAGTCCCTGCGCCATGAGGGCCACGACCGTCACGAGCGAACGGTCGCGAAGGGAGAGCTTGTCCTCCCGGCTCCACACCTCGCCAAAGAGCACGTCGTCGTTGAGCTGGGCAAACTTCGGGGCAAATTCGCCCAGAGCGTCCCGTCCTGCCGTCTGCTTCACTGCCATGAGAAAAACCTCCTGTTTATTAAATCAGAAAATGCTGTGCGCTGCGGCGCGCCGCTGAAGGGGGAACTTCGAAACGGAACGCCGGCGCGGGCCGTTTTTGTTGAATGAAGCCCCCCGCACGAGCCGCCGGAAAGCGCATTTCAAAACAGCGCTGCCGCTGCGGCGGAGTCCTTCGAAAGCCCGCCGTGCGGGTCACAGCCTGGTGTATTCTTCGTCCGTCACCGGCTCGCACCATTCGTTTTTACATTCCTCGCCGGGCAGCTCCAGCGCGATGTGAGAAAACCAGCTGTCCGCCTTTGCGCCGTGCCAATGCTTGACGTTGGCGGGGATGGTGACGACGCTGCCTTCGTGCAGGCTGACGGCGGGCTTGCCCTCTTCCTGATACCAGCCCTCGCCCGCCGTGCACAGGAGCAGCTGGCCGCCGCCGGATTTGGCGTGATGGATGTGCCAGTTGTGCCGGCAGCCCGGCTCAAACGTGACGTTGGCCGCAAAAAGGCCGCATTTGGGGTCGGTGAGGGGATTTAAGAACGAATCGCCGATGAAATACTGGGCAAAGGCCGCGTTGGGCGCGCCTGTTCCAAAAGGATTGTGCGCTTCAAAGGTTTTCTGATCGCTGTATTTCATGAAAAACACCTCCAAAAAGTTTGACGTTTTGAAGCTGGAAAAACGAAAGAAATTCCTAAAGGGCGGAAGCCGCCGGACGCAGGGAGCGGGGGCAGCCCGGGTGTTCACCCCCAAAACCGGCGGCGCTTGCAGCCGGGGGCTGTCGGGTTTCGCAGCCCTGAGTGCAAGCAGGGTTTTGCACGGCAGAGCGGAAGGTCACTTCCTGACGGCATAGCGCAGCCAGACCGCGCCGCTGTCAAAGGACTGCATGCTGCTGAGCTGAAGCGGGGTGACAGGACGGTTTTGGGCAATTCGTTGAAACAGCCCTAAAGCGCGTCCGGACTCCGGCCTTGCAGGTGGGAAAGCACGGCGGTATCGTCCGGAGGTGCGCTTTCAATGCCCCGGAACACCGGCAAGGTTTTGCACGGCAGAGCGCAAGGGTCACTTCCTGACGGCATAGCGCAGCCAGACCGCGCCGCTGTCAAAGG
>JAEYFO010000095.1 GCA_023402915.1 Bacillota bacterium
GCCCTGTCTCGTATAGGCCATGTAATGCTTCCAGGCGTCCGGGCGGTCGGCCTGGATGCGCGCCCAGAACTGCAGCGACACCGTCTGCGCCAGGCAGTAGTCGATATAATAGAAGGGGCTGGAATAAATGTGGTGCTGCCGCTGCCAGCCCTCGCCCTCGGCGTAGAAGGGAATGTCGCCGTCCAGACGCAGCCAGGGCATATACACGCCCAGCAGCTCTTTCCAAACGCCGTGGCGCTCTGCCGGGGTCATCTCCGGCCGCTCGTAAACGATATGCTGGAAATGATCGACCATCGTTCCATAAGGAATGAACGTCAGCGCCGAAGCCAGATGGCTGTAACGGAATTTTTCCGCGTCCGCGCCGAAGAAGCCCTCCGCCCACGGCCAGGCGAAAAACTCCATGGACATGGAATGGACTTCGCAGGCCTCCAGGCTCGGCCAGATGTATTCCGACGGGATGCGGTCGCGGTTGAGCCACGCTTCAAAGGCGTGACCGGCTTCGTGGGTGATGACCTCCACGTCGTGCTGCGTGCCGTTGAAGTTGGCAAAAATAAAGGGTACGTGATATTCCAGCAGCCCCGTGCAATAGCCGCCGCCCGCCTTGCCCTCGGTCGAAAGCACGTCGAGCAGGCCGCCTTCGAGCATGGTGCGGAAAAATTCGCTCGTTTCGGGGGAAAGCTCGTCGTAGAACACCTTACCCTCGGCGAGAATGTCCTCCGGCGTGCCGCAGGGGCGGGGATTGCCGGAACGGAATTCCAGCGCGTTTTCCGAAAAGCTCATCGGGTAGGAATAGCCCATGCGCTGCGCCTGCTGGCGGCAGATGCGCTCCGCCACGGGCACGAGATACTTCACCACCGCCGCGCGGAAGGCTTCCACGTCGGCCTTGCCGTAGCAGTTGCGCATCATGCGGTAATAGCCCAGCTGCGTATAGTCCTTGTAGCCGAGCGCTTTGCCCATTTCGTCGCGCAGATGCACCAGCTCGTCATAGATGCCGTCGAGCTTGTCCTGATGCTCCTTGTACCACCGGCCTTCGGCCTTCCATGCGGCCAGACGGCGCGCGTCGTCCACGTCGTTTTTGAAGGGCGACAGCTGCGAAAGGGTGTACACGCCGCCCTCAAAGGGGATCTGCGCGGAGGCGAGCAGCTTTTCGTATTCCTGCGTCAGGTCGTTTTCCCGCTGCATCTGGGGAATGATCTGCGGCGAAAAAGCCTTGAGCGCGATTTTGGCGTTCGTGAACATCACATCGCCGTATTCCGCCGCAAAATCGCTCTGATAGGGCGATTCGAGCATGGCCATCTTCCACCGCTGCTCGTATTCTTCCAGCACGGGCGCGCTGTTGTTCCAGAATTTTTCCTCTTCGTCATAAAAAGCGTCGCGGGTATCGATGCTGTGGCGGATGCTGGCCAGCGTCGCCTGCGTGTTCACGTGCGCCATGTACGTCTCCCGTTCCAGAAAAACCTCTTTGGCCTGCGCATAGCTCTTCGCGGCGCGCAGCCGTTCGATCAGCGCGCTGTAGTGCGCCTTGACCGCTTCCAGATCGGGACGTTCATAGGGCATTTGAGAAAATGAGATCATCGCTTTGGTTCTCCTTTTGATAAAATTCGGGCAAAATGCCCTGCCTGCCGCCTACCAGCCCGCAAATGGGCTTCGGACGTTTCGGCGGCGTTGTTTTTTTTGCTGACTTGTTTATAATTTTTATAATTCTGAAAAATGGGACTGCACCTCCCCTTATTCTTCCCCTATTCTTCCTCGCAAAGCATCGGCTTTGCCGGGGGCGTGCGGCGGCGCAGCTCATTGACATAGGCGGTGATGGCCTCGATGGACTGGCGGTTCCGTCCGCCGCGCATGACCGCGAAATCGCACAGCTTGATGTACTTGCTCACGTGCTGCTCATACATGGGCTTGACCGTGGAGAGGTACTGCTTGGCGATGCCGTCGATGGAGCGGCCGCGCTCCTTGATGTCCCGCTGGATGCGGCGCAGCAGGCAAACGTCCACGTCCACGTGCATATAGACCTTCAGGTGCATCAGCTCGCGCAGGCGGCGGTCGTAAAAAGCGTGGATGCCTTCCAGAAGCAGCACTTCCGGCGGCTCGATGATCTCGTCGGTATCGGCGCGCATATGCTGGGAATAGTCGTAGCCTTTTTTCGTGATGGGGATCCCGCGGGACAGGGCGAGCACGTCCGCATACAGCTCGTCATAATCGAAAATCGCGGGCGCGTCGTAGTTGAGCTCCACCCGCTCTTCAAACGGCAGATGGGAATGATCCTTATAATACCAGTCCTGCCCGATGATGACCGTCGAGCAGGGCAGCGCCGCCGCGATCTCCTCTGCAAGGGTGGATTTTCCGCTGCCGCTTGCGCCGCAGATCCCAATGACAATCATGCCCCAACCTCCTGAGGTTTTTTCTCATTTTAGCACATTGCCCCGCGCCGCTCAACACAGGTGAAGAAAATCCCGAACGATTCTTGCAAAATGTCGGAGTGCTGCGATCCTTTCCCGGCGAAAGAGTGCCCTCTGCGGTGTGCGGCTGTTTGTGGCAGCACAGGCACTCCTTCGGAGCGCACGCCCTCTGCGGGCACATGAGTCTCCGCAAGCGCGCGACATCCGGCGAAACACCCCCTGCCTTTTCCAGTCGCTGCGTTTTTGTTCGTTGCGTCCTTTTGCCTGTTTGCATCAAAAAAGGGGCGGTTTCCCGCCCCCGGTCCGTTTGCCGTCGCCTGGCCGCGTCCTTTCTTCCATCCGGCTCTCACCGCCCGCGCGTCAAAACGGAAGCCCTCCGGAGGGTTTCTCGTTGCAGAGCGTGCCATCCGGGCACAAACCGAAAAGCAGCCTCCCCAAAAACTCGAAAAAGCGGCATTGCGCCGCTTTCTCAACACTCCAGGGGACAGTTTTGCCCCTCCCCATCTGAGTTTTTCTTTGTAAGTTTTGAAAACCGTTATGCAGCGTCTGCGGCAAGCGCCTCGGCCGGGATCTCGAACGCGGCGGCCGCGCCATAGTTGCGGCAGAGCATGGAGAGGATGGCGTCGCCCGCTTCAAACTGCGCTTCGGCAGGATCCACGCCCATCTGCTCGAAGATCACGTCGTACATGCCCTTGACCATGTCGGTCATGTCCACCTCGTATTTGAGGGGCAGCATCTCCTTCTCGTCGATCCAGAGCGTCACGGGAAGATCGCCGATCTTGGCGACCATTTTGTCCATCAGCTCCTTCTCATCCACGCCTTCCATGCTGCTTGCGGCATTATCGAGCACGCCGGAGGTCTCCATCACTTCCTTGATGGAATCGCCGGAAAGGAAGCCCTGCACCTTGAGCGCGCTGACGCCCTCGACGTCCTCATAGCCCATGTCCTGGAAGTTCCTGGCGTTTTTGAGATAGAGCGCCATGGAATCCTGCGCGTCGTACTGGCCGCTCTTGGCTTCAAATTCCGCCTTGCTGACGGTCTGCTTCTGCCACTGGCCCATGGTGCCCGTATAGATGGCGTAATTGTCGCCCTCCTGCACCACGTACATCTCCACTTCAACGGAGTTTCCCATCATGCTGACGTTGGAGACAATCCTGGCCTTGAGGGGATCGTTGAACACCGTGCCGTCCATGGCCGTTTCCACCGCCACGTCGTTGCCGAGCATGCTCAGTCCCATGGACATGTTCATGGTGTATTCGTAGCTCTCCTGCTTGGCCAGATTTTCCGCCACGCTCTTGAGCTTGGCCTCGATGCTGTCGCCGCCGGAGCAGCCCACCAGCGCCACCGCCAGCACGGTGCACAGCAGCGCTGCCGTCAGCCGGAGCCATTGCCTGTTCTGTTTCATGATTCTTCCTCCTGTAAATCGCATTGCCGCAGGATTCCATGCGACAAAATTTTCTGTTTTCCGCTCTCAGTTTACCACAAAAAAGACGCACCCACAAGGATAGATGCGTCTTTTGTAAGAAATTCACGGTTTCTTCATGATTCCTTTTGTGCGTTCAACCGAAAACGGTTTCGTTCTTTCCGCCGAAAGAAACAGAATCTTTGCTTACGCCTTGCCGTTGCAGCCCAGAACGTCCACGATCTTGT
>JAEYFO010000099.1 GCA_023402915.1 Bacillota bacterium
GCGCGCGCGTCCTCGATGGCGGCGGGCAGGGCGTAAAATTTGACGGCGAAAATCAGCAGCCCGGCGGGAGCTTTTGCCGTTTCGCCGGGGGAGAGCAAGGGAAAATGCAGCGTTCTTCCGCCGTTCAAAACAACGCCCTGTTCCAGCTGTTTCGCCCGTTCGCCGCCCGCCAGCGCCCAAACGTCAACGCCCGCTTCCTGCATGGCCGCGGCGTAGGAGCAGCCCACCGCGCCCAATCCGGCAAAGACCACCGGTTCCGGTTGCCACATGAAAAAACTTCCTTTCTATATGAAGAAAATTGGAGAAAATCAAAACCTGCGAATTTCTTTCGACAAAAGGAGAACGCTTTGGCGAGTCGAAGCGTTACGGACAGCGCAGCGCTGTGCGCCGGAGTTTTTTTCACTGTAGCACGGGGAGCGTTTTCTCCGCAACGAAAAAGTCGGAAAATTTTTGCGGAGTTCCAATTTGTAAGAATCCTGATTTTTGCGAAAGCGCCGGTACAATAAGACTTGGTGGAATGTTTGCGATGGAGAGAAAAGCTCTTTCCGGGGTCAGGGGGGCGTGTTCTCACTTCGCAATGGTCGTGCTGGTTCACCTTCGTTTCCAGCACTCCCTTGCTCAAGGTCGTCACCCGTAGGGTGACATTCGACCTTGTTGAAATACCAAATTTTCAGAAGGAAAATTTGGTAAAGGCCGTCACCCGCAGGGTGACATATTTCCTTGATGAAATCCCTGATTTTCAATCGAAAATCAGGGGAGTGGGCTTCCTCCTCCCTGTTTCGCCCGCTGGGCGCGGTTGGAGTCAGCCCCTTGCAACTTCCGGCTGTGCGGCTTTGCCGGGCGCGTGCGCCGCCGTGTGCCCCGCAGGGGTAGAGGGGTGCAACGGATGCTCTCTGAAAGCTGTACTCCGAAGGGGTGAGAGCGTACCGTTCGTTCTTTCCCGGCCGTTCCCGATTGAGGGAACAGGGAAAGAACGGCATCCCCGGGAAAATCCCTTGGGATTTTTCCGAAAGCGCCAGCCAAAAATAAAACAGGCGCGTCTTGCCGCTGACGCGCCCGCTTTCCGGGTATCCCGAAAAAAGGAATGGAGGGGAAGGTCTATGAAGAAGTTCAAACTCTGCTGCTTTTTGAATTCTTCGTCCCTTCGGAAGGAAGGGTCTATGTTCCTTTGAACACAGTTTTATTTTACGGGCGGATTATGGCGAAAATGCGGCATAAAACGAGAGGTTTTCTGAAGAAGAAATGGAAGAATTCTGACGAAAGGCGAAAGAAAAAATGAAGGAGGCTTTTGAAAAAGGACGGCGGGCAGCAGGAGGAAGAGCGGAGTTTGAAGCGGGTTCCAGGGAGCTTTTTTCGGCGGCGGGCGCTCGACGCTTGATTTTTCGGCGGGGCTGTGCCAACATAGAACTGGCAGGCGGCGGACGCACGTCCGAAAGCGCGGCAAAAACAGCGAAAACCGGGGAACGAAGAGAAGGCGCCCCGTTTCAGACAGGAGGAATGACGATGGTCACATTGGGACAGCGCATTGAAGAGCTGCGCACGGAAAAGGGGCTTTCCCGTCCGGCGCTGGCGGCGCAGCTGGGCTTTGCCAAAAACGCCGTGGAAAAATACGAGACAGGGCGGCAGACGCCCTCCAAGGAGCATCAGGAAAAAATGGCCGAATTTTTCGGCGTATCGGTGCTGTATCTGCGGGGAGAGGCCAGCGACCGCACCCGCATGAGCAACTGGATGGAAGAAATTCCCGACGAGCCCGATCCGGAACCGGTCAAAATTGTCCCGCGCAAAAAGCCCGTCAAACAGGCTCCGCCCGAGGGCGGCGTGCTGGACGCGCTGCTGGCGACCGATCAGGTCAAGGAGCTTTTGCGGCAGGTGGTGCTCGAAACGCTGCGCTCGCCGGAAGGGCAGGCTGCCATTCGCCGGGCGATGAAGGGTTGATGCTGCACGCAGAATTTTGTTCGCGGCCCAACCGGTTCGTGGCCTTTTGCCGTCTGGATGGGGCGACGGAGCCGGTTCGAACCCACGTGCCGAACACCGGGCGGCTCAAGGAGCTGCTGGTGCCCGGCACGGGAGCGCTGCTGCGGGAAAATCCGCCCGGCGGAAAAACGCAATATACGCTGTGCGCCGTCCGCCACGGGGGGAGATGGGTGAGCGTCGACTCCCAGCTGCCGAACCGGGTGGCAGCGGAAGCCCTTGCGCGGCGGGAGATCCCGGGCTTTTCGGGCTATGCGTCCGTCAAGCGGGAAGTGCCCTGCGGGGACAGCCGGTTCGACGCGGCGCTCCTGAACGGGCAGGGCGAGCCGGTCTGCTTTGTGGAGGTCAAGGGCGTGACGCTGGTGGAAAATGGCGTGGCGCTCTTCCCGGATGCACCGACGGAACGGGGCGCAAAGCACCTGCGGGAGCTGGCGCGTCTGGCGCGGGAAGCGGCAGGGCGGAGCGGGGACGCGCGGGAGAACCCGGGCGCAAGGCCAGCGCTGCAAGTACGCGCGGCGGCGGACGGCAGGTGTTTTGCGGAAAATGCGGGATGCTGCTGCGGCCAGTGCGGAACGGGTGCAGTGGCGGCGGACGGGGCAGAAAAGGCCGGTGGATGCAAGAATGAAATCGGCCAAAATTGTCTGACTAATAGTGCGGACGCAGCGCACAGGGCGCACAAGAGTGACGGCGTTGAGCGAAAAACAGAAAACGGTCAAAAGTGTCTGAAATCCGCCGGGCATACAGCAGAGCCGAAAGAGCGGACGTGTGCGGCGGACCCGAAAGTCGAACCGACGCTTCCTGCGGCGGCGGTCCTGTTTTTGATCCAGCGGGAAGACGCGGCGGCGTTCATGCCCAACGGGCGCACGGATCCGGCCTTTTGCGCGGCGCTGCGGGAGGCGGCGGACGCAGGCGTGAGGATCCTGGCGCTGCGCTGCGCCGTGGACGAGGACGGGATGCGCATTTTGTCCGAGGTGCCGGTGAGGCTGTAAAGATGCTGCCGCTTTCGCGAAAATCCTTGTCGGATTTCCGCGAGTACACCGTTCTTTCCCTGTTTCTTGCGAAACGGCCGGGAAAGAACGAAGGGAACGCTTTGCCCCGCAAAGCATCCGTTGCGGCGTACAAGCCGCCGCAGCCGGATTGATGCAAGGGGCTGTGCCCTCACTTCGCAATGGTCGCCCCGATTCGCTAACGCTTTCGGCGCTTCCTTGCTCAGTGGGCTTCCGTTCGTTTTTTCCGCGGCGCACTTTCTTCCCATAAGCTTTTTTTCGACTTTGCAAACAATTTTTTCCGGCACAATAAAATAGAAACGGCAGCCCCAGTTTGGAGCTGCCGCGTTGCTGTTTCGCTTCCTGCTCGCCGCCCCTCTTTTAAGGGCAACCGGAAACACATTCGATTTGTCTTGTTCTTTGAAAGTTTTTTGAAGGGGTTTGGGGAAACTTTTTT